>JBCDCF010000578.1:0-3063 GCA_039182345.1 Pseudomonadota bacterium | reverse complement strand
GTCCACCCGCCAGTATTGGCGCATGAGGTAGCGCACCAGCCACAGGGGCGGGTAGGTGGTTTTGACGAAGGGGTCTTTCTGCGGCTCGTGGCCGTAGCGGGCGGCCACATACGTCATGTGTTTGGCGCCCGCTACGGCCACGAGCCGCAAAAAGACCCCTTCGTCAAAACCACCTACCCGCCCCTGTGGCTGGTGCGCTACCTCATGCGCCAATACTGGCGGGTGGACAAAATCGGCATGCAAGGCTTCCTCGCCACCACCCCGTTCGACTGGCGCGACGTGCCCATTTCCAGCCACGAAGAGGTGGAATTCCTGCGCGATGCACGGGCCCACAAGGTGGGCAAGAGCGGCCTCATCGTCCCCCTGACGGACCGGTTCGGCCGGCGCGGCATCCTGTCCATCACCTCCGACAAGACGGGGGCGGAGTGGGAGGCCTTCAAGGCCGACAACCTTGCCGACTTCCTCATCATTGGCAACGCCTTCCACACCCGCGGCGTCCGCGATGTGTTCGGCGAAGCCCCGCCCCCACCCAAGCTGAGCCCCAGGGAAAAGGAGGTCTTGAGTTGGGTCGCTGAAGGCAAGGAGGTGCCCGACATTGCCATCATCATCGGCCTGTCGGAGCACACGGTGCGCACGTACATCAAGTCCGCCAGACTGAAGCTAGACTGCACCACACAGGCGCAGGCCGCCGTCAAAGCCGACCGCCTTTCCCTCCTCGGCAAGTCCCTCCCGGACAAGAGTGCCTGACGCCCAGGTTGCAAAACGATGCAACCGATACTTTTTCTTTCAACAACGGCTTAGCAAAGCATGACGTGCATCAACCAACGTGAGAGGCGTGCATCCCGCCGGGGGGATGCATGGCGAGCTTCAACGGCGACGGCAACGACAAACTAATCGGCGCGGGCGGGGACGACGTTCTTCGGGGCGGCAAGGGCAACGACCTCCTCGCAGGCGGTGAAGGCGCGGACTTGTATCTTGCCTCTAAAGGCGAGGCCGTCATCAACTCCGGCGGATCTTCAGGCTTCCGTCTGATCGGTGTCAGCGTTGCTGATCTGACGCTCGAAAACTTCCTCTTTCTCGGCGACGATGTGCCCGATACCCCCGGCAACGGCAGAGCCCCTTGCCATTGGCAAGACCCGACGCGCAAGTACCGACTTCGCTGACGACAAGGACGTGTTTGCCCTCAAAGTGGTGGCGGGCAACACCTACACCCTTGGTGACCGACTACACACTCTCCCTTGAGGTGCTGTAGTCACCCAGAGGGCGCAAGCGCCGGCAAAGCGCGCACGTCGATCACCCCATCGGCGCGCATGGTCCACGCCGGATCCACCGTGGACATCGCCAAACCGATCCGCCGCACCTCGCAATAGCAGGTGAGCCACGGCGGGTCCTCCACCAAGACCTTGTGGCAGCGGGCGAAGACGTCGTGCCGCGCGGCCCTGTCCACCGTGCGCGCGGCTTCGTCGATCAGGGCTTCCACCTCAGTGTTCTGGTAGCCGAGCCACCAGGAGCCTTTGCTGCGCGAGTCGATCTTCTCGTGCAGCACGCGGTAGGTGGACAACGGCGAGGAATCAAACACGCACATGTCGCGGATTTCACTGCGGCGGACCATGTGCGCGTAGGCTTCCCTGTCCTCGATATGCCGCACGTCGAGGGTGACGCCGACGGCGCCAAGCTGCCGGCCCACCTCTTCGGTCAGCGCCACGGCCTCGTCAGGCAGGCTCGTCGGGCAATCCACCTTGATGGTCAGCCCACCCCCGTGCCCTGCCTCGGCCAACAGCGCCATGGCCCCCTCATGGTCAGGCCCCGTCGTCTCGGGCGGCCGGTAGCCGGGGTGGACCGGGCTCAAAGGCCCATAAAGGGGGCTTCCAGCGCCGCCGCGCACCCGCTCCACCAGTTGATCCCTGTCGAGCGCCAGGTTGAGGGCGCGCCGCACGCGGCTGTCGGCAAGGGGCCCGGTCACGGTGTTGAAAAGGTAGATGACCTTGGTGGGCGACAAGTAATCCACCATGTGCGCCGAGCCGGCCGTCGCACCGTTCGCCAGGCGGTTGGCAACGCTTGCCTTGCCTGAGGCCAGTGCCTCGGCCCGCGCCGCAGGGTCGCTCTCCCCGCGCCAGGTGATGGAGGAAAACCGCGGCGGCCCGTCGAAATGGTCGCCATTGGCCTCAGCCACAATCGCCTCAGCATCCACCCGCACCACCTTGTATGGCCCTGTGCCGATGGGGTTCGCTCGCGGGTCCTCCAAGGCTGCGGGAGCGGCCATATAGCCGTAGACCAGGAGATCCAAAAAATCGCTCATGGGCTCGGCCAAGCGCACAACGACGGTGCCATCGTCAGGCGCTGTGATGTCAGCGCCCTTCAGGTATTGCGCATAAACGCCCGGTGCGCCGAGGGTCACCCCCATGTCGGGCCGCGCCATGCGTTTCAGGCACGCCGCAGCCGCGTGAGCATCGAAGACTTCGCCATTGTGGAAGCGCACGCCCTCCCGCAGCTGAAAGGTCCACAGCCGCCCCTCCTCAGCCACCTGCCATGATGTGGCGAGGGACGGTACGTAGCCGGCATCGGTGCGGCGGACGAACCCGTCATAGATGGCGTCGAGCACGGTCAGGGCATCGCCCATGTCGGTGCAGTTGTGCGGGTCCTCTAGGATCAGCTTGGGCTGCACGATGGTGATGGGAACGGCGCTCACAACACCCCCTCCTCTACAAGATGACAGGCGACGGTGTGGCCCTCCTCCACCCCCAGCAACGCCGGCCGCTCCTCCGCGCAGCGGGCAACGGCGTGGGGGCAGCGGGTGCGGAAAGGACAGCCTGATGGCAGATGATAGGCGCTCGGCACCTCGCCCTTCAGCTCCGTCTCCTCATGGTCCTCCGCATCCAGCGACGGCGCCGCAGCAAGGAGGGCACGCGTGTATGGGTGGCGGGGCTTTGCAAACAAATCGTCCCGTCGCGCCGTCTCCACCATGAAACCCAGATACATCACGCCGATCTTGTCGGAGATGTGACGCACCACGGAGAGGTTATGGGTGATGAACAGGTAGGAGAGCCCCAGTTCATCCTTCAG
>JBCDCF010000577.1:0-3067 GCA_039182345.1 Pseudomonadota bacterium | reverse complement strand
GCCAACAACCGCCCAAAGGAGCGATCCGATGGCCCGCGAAAAAGCCATCTGAAACAGTCTCTTTGGGGAGACAGGACCCTGCCATGTTCGCTTCGGTCGTTCCGCGAACATCCGCTGTTGCGGACTCTTGTATTCTTGGATGGCGAACTGCTGAACACCGCAGTTCGGTGGAGCGATTATGCGTCAGCAATGGCCCGGCGGATCGCGCCCTGCCAGGCCCCCCTCGCGCCATGATGGACAAAGACCTTCGCCTCTCCCTCCCCCAGAGCGGTTTGCGGTCAGATGGACGCAGGATGGTCTAGCCCTCAAAAACGTTTCTCAACCAATCGACAATTTGGTGGAATAAACATCTGCCCTCGGCGTTCTTCCGGCGACCCTGCAATGAGGCAGGCTTCGCCAAAGGAAGAACCCCATGCAAATCCTCGAACGCTCCCGTCTTGAAACTGCCAAGAAGGCGTTCTCCACTCGGCGTGTACCCCTGAGTGCTATCAGAGCGCTAGAAATGGAGCCGGAAAGACTTGAAGCCGGCGACCTTGTCCTTGCCCGCATCACGGAATTGGGCTCGCACAAGAAAATCGAACTGCCCAACGGCCGCCGCGCTGGCCTGTTTGTGGGCGATGAGGTGATCGTCGCCTTCGGCAACCGCTACGCCGCCGACCAGTTCGAGGCCTACGTGCCTGAAAAGCTGATGCCGTGCCACTTGGCAGCCGGCGGGGGGATCGCCTCCCATGTGCAGACTTGGCATAAGCGCCTGTCAGGCCCCACGCAGATCGAGCCTCTCGGCCTTTTGTGTGACGGGGCCGGCGTTCCCCTCAACGTGCGTGACTATGCGCTGCCCGCACAGCCCACCCCTTGGGCGGCAACGGTCCTGTGCGTCTTCGGCACGTCCATGAATGCCGGCAAGACCACGACGGCCGCCTCCCTGGTGCGAGGACTGTCGCAATCGGGCCTACGCACAGGCGCGGCCAAGGTCACCGGCACAGGCGCTGGCAGCGACCTTTGGGCGATGCTCGACCATGGTGCTGAGGCTGCGTTCGACTTCACCGACGCAGGCTTTGCCACCACCTTCCTGGCCGACAATGAAGAAATCATCGGTGGGGCGGAGACCCTCGTCAGAGCCCTCAGCGGTGCCGGCATGTCGGTGATTGTTTTGGAAGTGGCCGACGGCCTGTTCCAGCGCGAAACCCTTGCTCTTGCGGACTCGCCACGGTTCAAGAGCCTGATTTCAGGCACGGTCTTTGCCGCAGGCGATGCCATGGGCGGTGTGCACGGGGCCAGGAAGCTGCAGGAGATGGGCCACAACGTGCTCGGCCTCAGCGGACTGTTGTCGGCCTCACCCCTTGCCTCTCGCGAAGCCAGCGAAGCCACGGGCCTTCCTGTGATGACCGCGGAGGCGTTGTGCTCGCCCGCAGGGGCACGCACCCTTCTTCCTTCGCTCGGCACACTTGAGCGTATGGCCGGGTAAATGGCGCCGCCAGCCCTCTTCACACGCCCGCGCGCGTGTCGGCTCGTCGGCCTGGTGGGGCTCGGTCTGTGCCAATCTGTCCTTGCCATTGCGCTGGCAAGGACCCTGGGGGAGGTGATTGCCGCCTCCACGGGCGATGTCACCGACCCCTTGCCCGTCGGCATGCGCCTTCTCCTGCTGGGAGGCATTGCCACTGCCCTCCTCGCCACGGGCGTTGCCCAAAGGGTTTTGGGCGAGTGGTTTGCCCTCAGCTACACCAAAGAGCTTCGCCTTGCGGTGATGGAGGCAGCGCTCCTGTCGGGAGAAAGGGGCTCAAGCCTCGGCGTTGTCATGAGCCGTGTGGTGAATGACCTGACGGCCGTCAAATCCTGGCTGTCCAATGGCCTTGCCACCCTCTTGACCGCCGGCGCCACGACGCTGGGGCTACTGGCTTTCCTGTTGGTGGATGCACCGCAGATGGCCATTGCCCTTGCCGCACCCACCCTCGTGTGGCTGGCCAGCACGGTGTCCATCTGCAAACCCCTTGCCCGTGTCATTGCCTCGACCCGCCGCTGGCGGGGGCGGGTGGCCTCTGCCGCAGCGCGGGCGGTGGTGGCCCGGCCTGTGGTGTTGGGGTTCGGCCGTTTGGGCTCCCATTTGCGCAAAGTCGCCCGCCGCGCCGACAGGATGAATGGCTACCTCCTGCAACGCGCCGCCTTGTCGGGCCTTGCCCGCGGCACGGCGCTTCTTGTGCAGCCTGCCGCCATCGCGGGTCTTGTGGTTGCCATGGCGGCAGGTGCGCCCTTTTCCCCTGCAGAACTTGGTGTGGTGGTGGCGCTGGCAGGCTTTCTCGCCGTCCAGCTTGGCGCCTGTGCCCGTGCGCTTGAGTTCCGTCTCAGCCACCAGGTGGCGATGGCAAGGATCGGCAGCACCCTCCAGAACGCCCCTAAGCTTGAGGACGGTGTGCGCCTTACCCGCGACACCAAAGGCCATGCCGTAGATGCCTGCCCTGGCACACTCGCCCTTGACGCCGTCACCGCGGCACCCGGCGAGACCATTGTTGCCGCCCCGACGGTCACCACCGCTGCGGCCATGGAAGGCCTTGCCGGCCTTGCCCCCCTTGCGCCAGGCACCGTCCAGCTTGGGGGCGTGGACGCAGCCACCATCGCGTTGAAGGATCGCCTGCGCGTCGTCACGCTCCTTGCCCCGCGCGTCTCGCTCCTGGCGGACACTGTGGCCGACAATGCGCGCCTCGGCGCACCGTCAGCCACAACGCAAGAGACTGTCGACGGCGTGTTGAAGACCTTCGGCCTTGACGCTGTGCGGGAAGACCCTGTGGACCCCACCCGGTGCGATCGCCGGCTGGCCGCCGCCATCAGAGCCTCGCGCGCGGTGCTGCGTGGAGCGCCCGTGGTGTTGATCGACGACCCCGACATCGACGCCGACCCGTGCCTGCGCGAAACGCTCCTGTCGGTGCTTGCCGCGTGCGGGCGCACCGTCATCATCGCCCGCGCCGCCTGACCCACGGTCCGCCCAGCTTGCGGGCCTGGGCGGACCAAAGCGTCCATTCCTCCCCAGTCTGCCGCCTGACCCGGACCTGCCAAACCTCACAAACCATCTCGG
>JBCDCF010000576.1:0-3070 GCA_039182345.1 Pseudomonadota bacterium | reverse complement strand
TCGATCACCATGTTGGTGGCAACGGTGGTGCCGTGGAGCACCATGTCCACCTCGCCGGGGTCGATGCCGGCCATCTGGCAGATTTCCGTGACGCCGCGCACCACCCCTTCGGACTGATCGGCAGGGGTGGACGGAACCTTGTGGACCACGATGCCCGCGCCGGGCCGGTCCAGTACGATATCCGTGAAGGTCCCTCCAACGTCGACGCCGACACGTATCATCCGCTCACCCTTTCAAGTTCCCGGTCGCCCCTTTGCGGCGAGACCACCGGATCGTCACTTTGGGCCAGATTGCCCGTCCTCGGCCGCCTGCGCCAGTGCCTGTCTGCCATCGAGGCGCAATTAGGCGATCTCTTGCCGCTGGCAGATGGTGGGCTTGGCCGCAAATGAGATCGACCCGACGATGGCCGCGCGCGCAGCCAAAAAGTCGACCGCGCTGAACGGCATCTCAGAGCGTGTGTCGATGGCCGCATGTGCGGCGCTCTTGTTTTCGCTGTTCGGGCTGAACATGGTGGAGACTTCACCCTTTGTGAGGGATGGGGACGATGGCAGGTTCACGCACCAAGGCCAACAACGGACGCCACAGGGGACGGGGGACAGCATGAAAGAAAAGCTGCCCTTCGACGGGGCCATCTCCCACTACTATGCCGACGGTCTGCCAAAATCGGTCCGCAAGACCATCGAGGATGCCAAGAACAGGGACATCCTGTCGGCCAACTATCCCTATGACAAGCAGATGAAGAGCGATCCGTATAGGGACAGCTACGATGCGCTGCAGATCGAACTGGTCAAGCTGCAAGCTTACGTGAAGGCCAAGGGGACACGCATTGCCGTCCTGTTCGAGGGGCGAGACGGGGCGGGAAAAGGCGGCTCCATCAAGCGTCTGCGGGAACATCTGAACCCCCGCGGCGCGCGTGTGGTGGCGCTGTCGGCCCCCTCAGGCCGGGAACAGGGGCAGTGGTATTTCCAACGTTATGTGGAGCATTTGCCGGCGGCCGGAGAAATCGTCTTCTTCGACCGCTCCTGGTACAATCGGGCGGTGGTGGAGCGCGTGTTCAACTTCTCCACGGCGGAGGATCGCGCGCTCTTCTTCCGTCAGGTGCCCGAGTTCGAGCGCATGTTGATTGCCGACGGCATCAACCTGTTCAAGGTCTGGCTGACGGTGAGCCGGGCCGAACAGATGCGCCGGATGCTCTCGCGCGAGCGCGATCCCCTGAAGCAGTGGAAACTCTCCTCTATCGACGTGGCGGGACTGGAGAAGTGGGACGCCTATACCCGCGCCATTGCCGAGATGTTTGCCCGCACCCACACCGCCGAAGCCCCCTGGCGTGTGGTGCGCGCTGACGACAAGCGCCGCGCCCGCCTTGCCGTCCAGCGCATCATCCTGAGCGCCATCGACTATGACGGCCGCGAGGAACACGTGGCCGGCCCGCCCGACCCCGGCATCACGGGCGGTCCTGAAATCCTGCCCGTTGGCGATGGTTAGACTGTCGCCCGACGGCTCCTAGAGCGCGTCCTCATGTCTGGCGCATATCCTCTTCGCGCGATCTGATTCAGAGCGAGCGGGATAGGCGTTAGCGGAACTCGAACACCCTGCGGAAGATTCCCGGGGCGATGGCTGAGATGGGGTTCACCGTCAGCCGCGGGGAGGCAAGTTCGCCGGACAGGCGGAAGGTGACGCCGATAAGACCACCCTTGCGCCCCCCGCCCAAAATCTCGCCGAAGACGGGGACGCGGCCGAACAGGTTGTTGACGCCAAAGGCCGGGATGAAGGTGCCGTTGAGGAGGACACGGTTCTCCGCAAGGTCGATGACCCCATCGGCCGTGCCACCAATCACAGGGCCACGCAGGATCGCCTCACGCACGGTGATGACATTGCCCACCTTGATGAAGTCGATCATCAGGCGGTCGAACACAATGTCGTCCTGGGGCACATCGGTGGGTTGGAAGGCCAGCGGTCTTGGGTTGCCTGTCCGGCCTTGGGATTCTCGCTCCTTGGCCGCCTGGTCGATAATGCCGCTCAGCGTTTCTTCATTGGCCAGGCGGAAGTTGGTGACGAGGACGCGGCCTTCCAAAGCGCCGCTGGTATCAAGGGTCGCCTCCATTGTCGCCCGCCCGCCACGCATGCGGTTATAGACGTTGAAGGCGGACAAAACGCGGCCAAGGTCGGTGATGTCGGCCTGGACGGTGCGCACGCCTGACCCGTTGGGGGCGACACGGGCGGCGAAGGAGCCGGCGTTCACCCCATCAAGCCGGCCCGACAGCGCCAGGCGCGACAGCCGCTCCCCTTCGCGCGTCGCGGTGAGGACGAGGTCGGTGAGGTAGGAATCGTCGCGCACGCGCACCCTGTCGGCCGTGGCATCCACGGTGATGGCGCCTGTCTTGGCCATCCCCCCGTCTCCCGTCAGACCTTTGAGGAGCTTGCGGGCATCAAAACTCTGGGCGTTGGCGGAGATGGCATAGCCGCCGCCGCGCAATGGGGCGACGGAGACCTCGGCCTTGTCGCCGCGGGAAAGGGCAAAGTTTGAGAGCTCGGCACGGCGCAGAGCACCACCTGCAATCTCCACATCGCCGCGGATGTTGACGCCGCCCCCTTCAAGGCGAACGTTCTCAACCGTCATGGCGGCAGGGTCGCCGCGAACCGTCCCTTCGGCGAGGAGTTCGCGGCCAGAGGGTTTGTTGAAGCCTGGCACGCTGACGGCCGCTTCGCTGAGGTCGGCGGTGAAGGCCTGGGTGCCATCCTCGCCCGCCTCGATGGTCACCACCACAGGGCCGCGCACCATGGAGCCTGTGTCGAACCCGCGCTCGCGCCTGTCCTTGTCGGTGAGGACGAAGCGCGCCGCGCCCGACCGCTCGCCGGCAAACAATTCGCTGTAGTTGATATCAACGGTCAGGCCGTCGATGGTGGCACGGCCGCGGGCAGCAAGACGGCGCGCGTTGACGAGTACTTCCACACTGGCGTTTTCCACCGTGCGGCCTTGGATGGGCACCTTGGAGCCTGCACTCAGGAGGCGGGCGTCGATGCTCCAACGCAGCTGCGAGGGGTCCACCTGCGCCGCCATCGGGGTGAC
>JBCDCF010000575.1:0-3074 GCA_039182345.1 Pseudomonadota bacterium | reverse complement strand
GCCGGCCCCCGCTCGGTCTACCACACGCCCCTTGCCGCCGCCCTTCCCGCCGCGCCCTCAGGCTCTGTGCTTGAGGAGCCTTTCAGGCCGACGGTGTCTGAAAGGGGCGCCCGCCACCCCGTCACCCGCGACCTTCCGGGCTCTGAGGCCGAGCCGCCCCAGTGGAGCGAGTGGTTCCGCCAGATCGAGGCGGTCCCCGTTGCCGGCGAAACTGTGATGAACGGCGCACGCGAGACGCCCCTCCTGGTCCTGTCCCGCGAAGGCGAGGGCCGCGTCGCGATGATGCTTTCGGACCACATCTGGCTGTGGGCACGCGGGTTCGATGGGGGCGGGCCGCACGTGCCTTTGATGCGCCGCCTCTCCCACTGGCTCATGCAGGAGCCTGAGTTGGAGGAGGAGAAACTGCGCCTCGTCTCGGGCCCAGGCACGCTGACGGTGGAGCGCCAGACCCTCTCCGACACGGTGGAGGACATCACCCTAGAGACGCCCACCGGCGAGACGGTGACGGTCACCTTGAGCGAGCAGCGCCCTGGCCTTTGGCGTGCCTCCGTGGACACCGCCGACATGGGGCTTTACCGCGCCACCGACGGCAGCCTCACCGCGCTCGGCCATGTGGGTCCCGCCAACCCTTTGGAGGCGCGCGACCTTCGCTCCGACACCGCCGCCCTTGAAGGGATTGCCTCAGCCACACGCGGTTCGGTCCGCCGCGTGCGCCCAGGCAGCGAGCCGCCGCGCATCCTCATGCGCACCGAAGGCCGCTCCATGACAGGGAGCGACTGGGTGGGTCTGAAGCGTTCGGGCGCCAGCGAGCTTGTGGGCGTTGACCGCCTGCCTTTGTTTGCAGGCTTCCTGGGCCTTGCCCTCCTTTTGGCCGCGGCATCGGGCACTTGGTGGCGTGAAGGCCGCTGACGCCGTGGGTGTCACCGGCATGAAGGGCTGAGATGGCGGGCGCGGCCACCATGGCCCTTGCACCGCCTGAGGGCCGGCGCATTGCCGTGATGGGCGTGTGCGGTGGCATCGGCCGCGCCCTTGCCACAGCGTTGTCACAGGCCGGGTGCGAGGTGGTCGGCCTTGACCGCCCTGCCGCTTTCGACACATCGCCGCCGCCTCCCTGCACAACGCACGTGGCGGTGGACGCCACAGACACCGAGGCTCTTGCCAAGGCTTTCGCCGACATCGGCCCGCTGGATGGGCTTGCAAACCTTGCCGGATTTTCCGGCACGCGCACGGCGGTTGCCGAGACCGACCCCGCCCTTTGGCACGAGGTGGTGGAGGGAAACCTCTCAAGCGCCTTCCTGGTCGCGCGCTCGGCAATCCCCTGCCTCTTGCGCGGCACCGATCCGTCCGTGGTGATGGTCTCGTCGGGTCTTGCGGCCAAGGCGGTGCCTGGCTACGGCCCCTATGCGGCCGCGAAGGCGGCGGTGTTGTCGCTGACCCGCGTCCTGGCTGCCGAGGTCGCGCCTGACGTGCGGGTGAACGCGGTTGCGCCGTCCGCGGTGGAGACAGCGTTCCTGATGGGCGGCACGGGCCGTCCCCAGCGCGCCATCGGTTTTGACCGCGAGGCCTACATTGCCAACGTGCCCCTTGCCCGCATGGCGGTGGCTGAGGACATTGTGGGGCCGATCCTCTTCCTGCTCGGCCCGGCATCGGCCTACATGACCGGCCAGACACTCCACGTGAACGGCGGGCTGATCACCCCCTGACAAAACCCACCTGCGCCCACCGGCGACGCCACTCCACACACTAGGGGACGGCAGCGATCACCAGGAAGGCCCCGAAGATGACAAGGTGCACGCCCCCTTGAAGGACGGTGGTGCGCCCCGTCGCAAGGGTGAGCGTTGAGGCAAAAAGGGCAAGAACCAACAGCACGATGTGCTCTGCCTCAAGGCCAAGGCTTAGTGGGATGCCCATCACGATGGAGGCGACGGCCACCACGGGAATGGACAGCCCGATGCTGGCAAGGGCCGAGCCGAGCGCCAGGTTGAGGCTGCGTTGAAGAAGGTTGGCCCTCGCAGCGCGCACAGCGGCCATCCCCTCAGGCATCAAGACCACCGCAGCAATGACCACACCCACGAACGCATCCGGCAGCCCGGCAAACGCCACCGCTCTTTCCACCGCAGGGGAGAGACCCTCAGCAATCATCACCACCCCCGCGAGCGCCAGGACCAGAAGCACAAGGCTTGCAAGGAAGGCAGGCCGCGGCGGCGGCGGATGCGGCACGTCCGGGTCGTCGCTGATGAAATAGTCGCGATGCTTGAAGGATTGTACGAACACGAACAGCCCATAAAGGGTGAGCGTCAGCGCCGCGACCCCGAGAAGCTGACCCGTCGAGTAGGAGGGCCCTGGCACCGCCACCGTAAAGTTCGGCAAGATTAGCGCCAGAACGGCAAGGGTGCCGAGGACGCCGAGCGCCCCTGTCGCCCCCTGCACCTGAAAGCCCTGCTCGTGGTGGCGGATCCCGCCGACCATCAAACAAAGCCCGACGATGCCTGTGGTCACAATCATGAAGGCGGCGAACACGGTGTCCCTGGCAATCTCTGAGCCGCCCCCCTCGATGGTCGCCATCATGGACAAGATGAGCGCCACTTCGATCACCGTCACCGATGCGGCAAGGAGGAGGGAGCCGAAGGGTTCCCCGACCCGCAGCGCAATCACCTCGGCATGGTGGACCGCCGAAAAGACCGCGGCCACCAAGAGGCACGCGGCCGCCACCTGCACGGCCGGGACGGCCATGGGGATGACGTGCGCCACCTCCAGCCCTGCAAACACAGCGGCCGCAATGGGCACCGCAAGGACCCAGACGGGGTGGACCCGCGCGCGAGGTTTGGTCATCAATCCCGACCGTGGCTAGAGTGATTGTGCCTAAGGTGCCGCCCTGCACTTAGGCGGACTGACCGGCTGCGAACCTTGCAAAGGGGACGCGACCCCCGCATGCCGACCCTTCCACCATCAATTGAGTGGAAAAGAAACCCCATCTTTGATGATGCCCGCCGGACGACCTCGTCTGACCAGACTCGCCCCGCCCAGCGGGCATCATCAAAGATGGGGTTTCTTTTCCACTCAATTGATGGTGG
>JBCDCF010000574.1:0-3079 GCA_039182345.1 Pseudomonadota bacterium | reverse complement strand
TTCAACCTCGGGCGCATGGAAGCTACAACTCACGAGTGCAGGACGCTGCACAACAAAGTGCAATGTTTGCCAGTGGAGGGCCATGCCGTCGTCACCGTGTCGCTCAAGGGAAAGGGAGAGATCCCTGGCGATGCGACGGCCGAACAAATGCGCGCCGTTGCCGACCTTGCCGATCGATATGCGGGCGGAGAGCTGCGCGTCACCCACCGCCAGAATCTCGTCTTCCCGAATGTGCAGGTCGACAAGCTGGCGGCGCTTTATAACGCCCTTGCCGCTCACGGGCTCGCAACCGGCAATGTGGGCCTGTCCAGCGACATCATCGCCTGCCCGGGGCTCGACTACTGCGCCCTTGCCACCGCCCGTTCCATTCCGCTCGCGCAAACCCTCTCCACCCGCCTTCGCGCCCGTGAGGCTGCGGCGCGAGAGGCCGGCCGCGACGAAAGCGGGCCGAGCATCAACATCTCCGGCTGCATCAATGCCTGCGGGCACCATCATGCGGCCAATATCGGCATTCTCGGCCTCAACAAGGCCGATCAGGAGAACTACCAGATCACCCTTGGCGGGCGCGCCGACGAAGGGGCGGCCGTGGGCGAACTCCTCGGCCCAGGGTTTTCGGCCGAAGAGCTGCCGGGCGCCATCGACCGGCTGATCGACGCCTTCCACACCCACCGGGAGGACGGGGAGGATTTCGTCGCCACTTACGCACGCATCGGCAAAGCCCCCTTCAAGGCGGCCGCCTACGGGAGCGACGATCATGTGGCTGTTTGATCCATCGGCCGACACCACGTTCGCCCCCATCCCCCGGCCTCTTGAGGGGGATGAGTGGCCCGCCGATCAGCCCGCAGGCGTCCCCACAAGCGACACCCTCACCCTGCGCTTTGCCTCGGCCCTGGACGGGCGCGGCTTTTCCACCGCGCGGCAATTGCGCGCAAAGGGGTTTGGCGGACGCTTGATTGCGGCAGGCCCTCTCATGCCGGACCAGGCGCGCCACGCCCTCCAATCAGGTTTTGATGCCGTTTTGGTGGACGATGAGGCCGTCGCACGGCAGGGAGAATTGACTTGGCGCAATGCGCTCGCGAACGCGGTCGGGGAGGTCTACATTGAAGACGTCTCGTCCCGCGGCGCCGCGCGCGGGATTTGGGCTGCCCGACATCACGCCCTCGACAGCAAGGACGCGGCAACGTGAAAGGCGCTCTAACGTTGTCCAACCCTCCCGCGAAAACCCTTGGCGAGACGGTTCTCGCCACGCGTCACTACACCGACCGCCTGTTTGTCTTCAAAACCACGCGGGCACAGTCCTTCCGCTTTCGCTCTGGCGAGTTTGCCATGCTGGGGCTTGAGACGGATGGCAAGCCTTTGCTGCGCGCCTACTCCATCGCCAGCCCCAGTTGGAGCGACGAGCTGGAGTTCGTCTCCATCAAGGTGCCCAACGGCCCCCTCACCTCAAAGCTTGCCAAGGTGAAGCCCGGCGATCAGATCATCCTGAAGCCACGCACCACGGGAACGCTGGTGCTGGATGCGTTGCTGCCGGGCCGCACCTTGTGGCTGGTCTCCACAGGCACAGGCATTGCCCCGTTCGCCTCCATTGTGCGCGACCCGCAAACCTATGAGGACTACGAGCACGTCTACCTCACCCACACCTGCCGGGAAAACGCTGAGCTTGCCGTCGGCTTCGACCTGATGGCCGAGATCGCCGCCGACCCGTTGGTGAGTGAGATTGTCGGCGACAAGCTCACCCATGTGCCCACCGTCACCCGTGACCAGCCGCCAGAGGGCACCCTCAAAGGGCGCATCACACACCTTGTGGAGTCGGGCGCGCTGTTTGACAGCCTTGGCGTCCCCGCCTGGTCGCCTGAGACCGACCGGGTGATGATCTGCGGCTCCACCGAGATGATCAACGACACCAAAGACTTGTGCGAGAAAGCGGGCCTCACCGAAGGCTCCAACTCCAGCCCTGGCGAGTACGTGGTGGAAAAGGCGTTCGTCGGCTAGCTGGCGAGCGCGCCCACCACCGCAACCCCATCGGGAGACGGCCTCAGATTAGACCCTTCGCCCCAAGCCCCGCGTAGATCCCAAGCGCCGTCCTGAGAAGGTCGGCCCTGCGCGGTCCGACCCATCAGAAAGGCACAGCCATGCTCGACAGACCGAGCCACTCGGCGCTTCACGGCGCTGGGACCCTGAACGCGCGCTTCGCTCACCGCCCGGCGGGGGATCTGGTGGCCATGGCCGCGCACATGTTTGCAGGGCGCCTTGCGGTCCTGTCCTCCTTCGGTGCCGATTCTGCTGCCCTTCTTCACCTGGT
This sequence comes from Pseudomonadota bacterium, assembly GCA_039182345.1. Taxonomy (GTDB): domain Bacteria; phylum Pseudomonadota; class Alphaproteobacteria; order Rhizobiales; family Amorphaceae; genus Acuticoccus. Next base: position 777 of record JBCDCF010000574.1, on the reverse strand, counting down.
GGCAGAGGCCGCGCCCCACCTGCCGGTCCTTTTCCTGGACACCGGCAAACACTTTCCCGAAACGCTGACCCACAGGCGCGCCCTTGCCGATCGTCTCGGCCTCAATGTTGTGACCGTGCGCCCTGACGCGGCCGCTGTGTCTCGCACCGATCCTGACGGCACACTCCATGCCAGTGATCCCGATGCTTGCTGCGGTTTGCGCAAGGTGGCGCCTCTTGAGAGCGTCCTGACAGGCTATGATGCGTGGATCACCGGCCGCCGCCGTCATCAAACGTTCGCCCGCCGTGCCATGCCGGTTTTCGAGGCCGATGGGCCCCGCACCAAAGTGAACCCCATGGCCCGCTGGTCCCAAGAGGAGGTGGACGCCTACCTTGCCGAACACGACCTTCCGAGCCATCCCTTGGTGGCGGACGGGTTCCCCTCCATCGGCTGTGCCCCTTGCACCAAGCGCCCTGGCGAAGGGGCGGACGCCAGGGACGGCCGCTGGCAAGGTTTGCAGAAGACCGAGTGTGGCATCCACTTCCCCTCACCCGGCAGGCTCGACACCGCCGCCTGAGCAGAACCCATATTGCGCAGCGGCATCGCTTCCATCATAGGTCATCTGCGGCATGGGTTTTGCACGCAGCGGTGGCGGCGGTCACCGCCTGCGTCCGCCACCCGCCCGCACCGAAACCGACCGACAGTGGAGCAACCAGACCATGCGCGTACTCGTGACCGGCGGGGCGGGATTTGTGGGCTCGCACGCGTGCAAAGCCCTGTCCGCTGAGGGGCATGACC
>JBCDCF010000573.1:0-3080 GCA_039182345.1 Pseudomonadota bacterium | reverse complement strand
GCGGGCGATCCTCGTTCGCCTCCGACATGACGGGGCTTCGGCCAGACAGCGCCTTCTCAAGCGCCTGGCGGGTGGCCGCAACAATGACGATGTCGCCCGGCTGAAGCGTGAGGTTTTCGAACGGGGGCAGGTGCGGGCGCTCGCCACGTTGGACGAGGCGCACCGTCATGTCCTTCAACTGGGGGAAGAGGCCGGCGTTTGCCGTTGCCCCCACCAAAGGGTGGCCTGCGCGGATGGGGATCTCGGCGATGAACTGTTTGCCGCCGCTGGCGCGGATGGCCTCCGCCATGGTCCGCCGCTCGCGCAACAGAAAGGGCAAGATGCCAAGGACGTAAGGCAGCCCCACAGCCACCATGATGAGGGCAATGGGGGTGAAGGAGAAAAACCCCAGCGACACAGCGCCCGACTGGTGGGCCACATTGGCGGCAAGAAGGTTCGTCGAGGAGCCGATGAGCGTCGTCATCCCGCCGAGGATGGTCACGAACGACAACGGCATCAAAAACCGTGAGGACGGGGCTTTGATGGCCGCCGCAAGGGCGGAGATGATGGGGATGAACATCACCACCACAGGCGTGTTGTTCAAAAACGCCGACAAGGTGCCGATCACCAGGAAGACGATGGAGATGGCGTAATAGCCCTTCGCGCTCACCCACCGCACAAGGGTTTGGGCCGGTCGCTCCAGTGCGTCGGTGTGAAACAGGCCCTGGCCCACAATCAACAGCGCCACGATGGTCACAAGGCCCGGATTGGCAAAGCCCGACAAGATGTCGTCCGCACCGAGAATGCCGGTCTGCGTGGGCAGGCCGAAAATGACGAAGATGCCCAGATACGCGGCAATCACACCAAGGCTGACGGCCTCGATGGAGTAGCGTTCGGTGGCATAAAGAAGCGTGGAGATGGCGATGACCACAAGGGTCGCCGCCATCGCAGGATCCATCGCCATGTTATGGGCTCGTGGCCACGTGCGTCAGCCCCTTGCCAACCGTCCGCGCGCATTAGTGGCGCATCGGTTGCGGCGGGTCAAAAGCGGCCGTCCACACGGTCGGAGATGTCGATCAGAAGGCCCGTTTGCTTGGCCTTTTCCATGATGGCTTCAGTATGCGTGTCATCCTTGGTCTCGATCGTCAGGCGCACGGTGGTGGCCTTGGCGGGATGGGTGAGGGCCAGGCGGTGGTGGGTGACTTCCAAAATGTTGCCTCCAGCAGAGCCCACAGCGCCGGTGATGCGGGCAAGCACCCCAGGTTCGTCGGTGAAGGTTGCCTCAAGCGTGACAATGCGCCGTTCGCGCGCCAGTTCGCGCACCATGATGGAGGCAATCAGCCGTGCATCGATGTTGCCACCACACAGGACAAGGCCGACGGTGCGCCCCTGGAAGCGGGCAGGATCGCCCATCAAGGCGGCAAGACCGGCCGCTCCCGCCCCTTCCGCCATGGTTTTTTGCAAGGTGAGGTAGGCGTTGACGGCCCGCTCGATGGCCTCTTCGTCCACAAGAAGGATGGTCCCCACATGGGCGCGGATGATGGGGAGCGTCCGTGACCCCACGGCCTTGACGGCAATGCCCTCTGCCAGCGTGGCGCCGCCGCACTTTGCCTCATGTCCCCCAAGGGCTGCATGGGCGGAGGGGTAGAGGGCGGCCTCAACGCCTGTGACGCGGCAGTCGGGTTTGAGGGCATGGGCGGCCAAGGCAATGCCGCCGATCAACCCGCCGCCGCCCACAGGAACGATGATATCATCAAGGTCAGGCACGGCGCGCAGCATTTCCAGCCCCACCGTGCCCTGACCGGCGATGATGTTGTTGTCGTCATAGGGGTGGACGAGGATGCGGCCTTCAGAGGCTTGGAGTTCGGCACACGCATCGGCGGCCTCGTAAAGGGTCTCGCCGCTCAACACCACTTTGGCGCCGTGGCTTTCGGTGGCCGCCACCTTCACGAACGGGGTGCGCGCCGGCATCACGATGGTGGCGGAGATCCCAAGGCGCGCGGCATGGTAGGCCACCGCCTGGGCGTGGTTGCCTGCCGACATTGCCACAACGCCTGCAGCCCTCTCCTCGGCATTGAGGGAGGACAGTTTGATGAAGGCGCCACGGTCCTTGAACGACCCGGTGGCCTGCATGTTCTCATACTTGACATAGACGTTGGCGCCTGTGAGGGCCGACAGACGCGGCGCGTGAAGGCACGGCGTTGCCACTGTCACCCCCTCCAGCGCCTGAGCGGCCCGTTCGATATCGCCGAACGAGACCCGGTCCGACGAAGGGTCAGCCGGCACTGATAAGACGCGCAGCCCGGGGCGCGTGATAGGTGAGGATGCCGTCCGCCCCCGCACGCTTGAAGGCCGTCAGGCACTCCATCATCACCTTGTCGCCGTCGATCCAGCCGTTGGCGGCGGCCGCTTCGATCATCGAATATTCGCCTGAGACCATGTAGGCGAAGGTGGGCGCGCCGAAGCGCTCCTTCACGCGGCGCACGATGTCCAGATAGGCAAGGCCGGGCTTGACCATGACCATGTCGGCCGCCTCTTCAAGGTCGAGCTCGGTCTCTCGCAGTGCCTCGTCGGAGTTGGCGGGGTCCATCTGGTAGGTTCGCTTGTCGCCCTTCAGTGCGCTTGAGGCGCCGACGGCATCGCGGAACGGCCCGTAAAAGGCGGAAGCATACTTGGCCGCATAGGCCATGATCTGCACGCTCTCGTGGCCGGCCCTGTCGAGGGCCCTGCGAATGGCGCCGATGCGCCCATCCATCATGTCGGACGGGGCGATGATGTGGCAGCCCGCATCCGCCTGCACAAGGGACTGGGCGATGAGCTGGGCAACGGTCTCATCGTTGAGGATCTCATCGCCTGCCATCAGCCCGTCGTGGCCGTGGCTTGTGTAGGGGTCGAGCGCCACGTCCGTCATGATGCCCACTTCGGGCACCGCCGCCGAAATGGCTTTGCAGGCGGTGCACACAAGGTTGTCGGGGTTTGCCGCCTCGCTCCCCTCAGGGTCACGCACATCGGTGTCGGAATAGGGGAAAAGGGCAATCACCGGGATCTTGAGGGCGGCGGCCTCGTGGGCAGCTTCAACGGCAAGATCCACAGAGACGCGG
>JBCDCF010000572.1:0-3102 GCA_039182345.1 Pseudomonadota bacterium | reverse complement strand
GGTCGACAGATCCGGTCCGCCGAACATGGGCCGCGACGGCCGCTCTACCGGCAAATCGATGGTCATGTCGAGCCGGCCGTCCGGCGTAATCCGGTAAAGCTGCCACCCCGACACGCCTGCCAGCCAGTAGCAGCCATCGGCATCCACCGTCGCCCCGTCCGGCCGGCCCGCAACGGTGCGTGTGTCGAAGAACACGCGGCGGTTGGAGGGTGTGCCTGTGGCGCCGTCATAATCGCAGCACCAAACGGTCCGCACGTCCTTGTGGCTATCGGAGAAGTAAAGCCGGGTGCCATCGGGCGAAAAAGCGAGCCCGTTGGTGGTGTAAATGCCGTCGAACACCTTGGTGAGTTCGCCGTCCGCAAACACGTAGAACGCCCCATCGGCCGGCTGCGGCTGAGCCATGCTCATGGTGCCCACCCACCAGCGACCTTCGGGTGCAATGGCGCTGTCGTTGACACGGTTGTGGGGCTTATCCGCCTCAGGATCGGTAATGGGGGATGTGGCGCCCGTGGCAAAGTCGAACGTGTGGAGGCCCGATTGTGTGCCGATCAGCGCGCCGCCACCCTTGCGCAAGGCAAGGCAGGCCACCCTCTCATCGAAGGTGTGGGTGGTGTGGCGACCGTCGGCAGGGTCGTATCGGTGGAGGGCGCAGCCTTCGATGTCGACGAAGTAGAGCGCTTGCTCCTCCACGTCCCACAAAGGGCACTCGCCCACCTTGGCCTTGACGTCGAGCACGCACTCGACCCGCACGCTCATGGGGCAATGCCCATGGTGTACATGATGCAGGTGGCGGTCATGGTGCCAGTGGTTGGCCGTTGCGCGAGGCGCCTTCCCTTAGGCGCGGTTGGCAACGGCCTCGATCCCAAGGGTGTCGAGCGCGGTCTGAACGATGCCTGCCGCATCAAGCCCTGCCTTGGCGTACATGGCTTCCGGCTTGTCCTGATCCACGAAGACATCGGGCATCATCATCGGCCGCACCTTAAGACCGTTGTCGAACATGCCGCGCTCGGCAAGGACCGTCATCACGTGGCTGCCGAAGCCGCCGATGGAGCCTTCCTCAACGGTGATCAGCACCTCATGCTCGCGCGCAAGGCGTAAAACCAGCTCCTCGTCGATGGGTTTGGCAAAGCGTGCATCGGCAACCGTGGTGGACAGACCCCTTGCCCCAAGCTCCTCAGCGGCGGCGAGGGCAGAGCCGAGCCTGCCGCCCAAGGACAGGATGGCGATGGCAGAGCCCTCTTTCAGGATGCGCCCTTTGCCGATGGGGAGCGGTTCGCCCACCTCAGGCATATCAACGCCAATGCCTTCCCCGCGCGGGTAGCGGAAGGCGATGGGCCCGTCGTCGTAGGCGGCAGCGGTGGCCACCATGTGCACAAGGTCCGCCTCGTCGCCAGCGGCCATCACCACAAAGCCTGGCAGGCAGGCAAGGTAGGCCACATCGAACGAGCCTGCATGGGTGGAGCCGTCCGCCCCCACAAAGCCTGCGCGGTCAATGGCAAAGCGCACGGGCAGGCCTTGGATGGCCACATCGTGCACCACCTGGTCATAGCCACGCTGAAGGAAGGTGGAGTAGATGGCGCAGAACGGCTTCATCCCGCCAGCGGCAAGGCCTGCGGCGAAGGTGACGGCGTGCTGCTCGGCAATCCCCACATCGAAGGTGCGGTCGGGAAAGACCTTCTCGAACACATCGATCCCTGTGCCTGACGGCATGGCGGCGGTGATGCCGACAATCCTGTCGTCCTTTTGTGCCTCAGCCACAAGCGAATTGCCGAACACCTTCGTATAGCTCGGCGCGTTGGAGGTGCCTTTGGACTGCTTGCCCGTCACCACATCGAACTTGGAGACGCCGTGATACTTGTCGGCAGAGCTTTCCGCAGGGGAGTAGCCCTTGCCCTTTTGCGTCACCACGTGGACGAGGACGGGCTTGTTGTCGGCCTCGCGCACATTGCGCAGGACGGGGATCAGGTGGTCCAGATTGTGGCCGTCGATGGGGCCCACATAGTAAAAGCCCAGTTCCTCGAAGAGCGTGCCGCCCATGGTGATGCCCTTGGCGATCTCCTCCGCGCGGGCCGCACCCCGTTCCACGAAGCGCGGCAGGCGGCGCACGAGGCCCTTCATGGCTTCACGCAAGGTTGTGTAAGGTTCGCCTGACGCCAGACGTGCCAGATAGGCACTCATGGCCCCGACGGGCGGGGCGATGGACATGTCATTGTCGTTGAGGATGACGATGAGCCGCGCGTCGCGCGAGCCGGCATTGTTCATGGCCTCATAGGCCATTCCGGCGGACATGGCACCGTCACCGATGACGGCGATCACCTCGTTGTCGCCGCCCATCAACTCGCTTGCCGTGGCAAACCCAAGGCCTGCGGAAATGGACGTTGAAGAGTGGGCAGCGCCGAACGGGTCATAGACGCTTTCGGAGCGCTTGGTGAAACCCGACAGGCCTCCACCCTGGCGCAACGTCGTCATCTCATGACGGCGTCCGGTAATGATTTTATGGGGATAGCACTGGTGACCCACATCCCAGATCAGAACGTCTTTGGGTGTGTTAAAGACGTAGTGGATGGCTGTCGTCAGCTCCACCACGCCAAGGCCCGCCCCAAGGTGACCGCCTGTGACGGACACCACTTCGATCAGTTCCTCACGCAGCTCGTCGGCGAATTGACGTAAGTCGCGTTCGCCAAGCGTGCGCAAATCTTTGGGCGTTTTCACCCTGTCGAGCGTACGGCGCACGGCATCCACCTATGATCTTTGGTTCTCGGCACAGCTAGGATAACTGGGTGTGAAATCGAATCAACTGCTGTGTCGCGTTAAATTGACACTCGGGCGCGGAATCGTCGCATTGCCTACCGAAGCGTGCGGCCCATCACGTCGAGCCAGTTGCGCCGGCAGATGCCGTCGATGAGGGTGTCGTCGTAGCCGGCTGCCCGCATCGCCGCCACCAGATTTGGCAGCCCCGCACTGTCGCCAATGCCTTGAGGAACCACCGCGCCGTCAAAGTCCGACCCGAGGGCGACGCCGTTTGGACCAAGCTTTTCAAGCATATGGTCCAGGTGCCGCGTCATCACCGAGAGCGGCGTCTCCGTGGTGCGCTTGCCGTCC
>JBCDCF010000571.1:0-3105 GCA_039182345.1 Pseudomonadota bacterium | reverse complement strand
TGTCCTCGTGGGGGTTCAGATCGATGGCGTCTGTCATGGGCTTTTCTCAGGTTGGCGCGGCTCGGCAGCCAGGCGCTCGCGCAGGACGCGGTGGAGGATCTTGCCTGTGGCGGTGCGCGGCATGTCTTCATTGGTGAGGATCAGGATGCGGCGGGGGCGCTTGTAGCCGGCAAATCGTGGGTGACACCATGCCAAGAGCGCCGCCTCGTCGCACGTGGCCCCCGCGATGAGGACGACCGCGGCAGCAACGCTTTCGCCCCACAAGGGGTCGGGCTGGCCGATGACGGCAACGTCCATCACCTCAGGATGCTGGCCCAAAACGGTCTCCACCTCGGACGGATAAATGTTCTCTCCGCCGGAGATGATCATGTTCGCCTTGCGGTCCACCAGGCGAATGAAGCCGTCACTGTCGCGCAGCGCCACATCGCCAACGCTGAGATAGTTGCCGCGGAAGGCTTGGTCCGTCTTGTCAGGGCGGTTCCAGTAGGCCTGGAACGCGTAAGGGCTTGAGGAGAAGAGTTCGCCTGGCGTGCCGTCAGGAACCTCATGGCCGTCCTCGTCCAGTAGACGGATGGGGGCCGAGCCGATCACCTCCCGCCCCACAGTCCCCAGATGGTCGAACTGCTCGTCAGGGTGAAGCATCGTCACCCAGCCGGCTTCTGTGGACCCATAGAGTTCATAAAGGCCGGCGTTGGGAAAGAGCGCCATCACCGCGCGTTTGGTCTCCACCCGCGCCGGCGCTGACGACACAAGAAGCTTTGAGACGGTGGCAACATCGCCGCCCACAGGCGCCGTGCGCGCCGCCTCAAGCATCATGATGTAGTGGGTGGGGACCAGGGAGGTGAACGTGACGCCCAGCGTGGCAAGGGCGTTGAGGCACAAGGGTGCGTCAAAGCTTGGCCGCGAAAAAATGGTGACGGCCGCACCGCAGCACAAAAAGGCTGCGAAGAAATAGAGCGAGTTGGCGTGGCACAGGGGCATGACGAGAAGGGCGTCATCGTCCCTCGACAGTTGAAACTCTGCCGCCGTCATCAAGGACAGGGCGGCCGTCGCCCCATGATTGCGGATTGCCCCTTTGGGGTGCCCCGTGGTGCCTGAGGTGTACATGAAGCACCAGGGGTCATCCGGGCCGACGTGCGTTGTGGGTTCGCCATCATCGGCAGCTGCGATCAGTCCATCATAGCCAATCCTGTCTGCCGAACGGGCGGCCCCGATGACGATGGTGCGTTGGCGCATCGCCTCAAGCCTTGCCGGCACGTCAGACAGCAGCGGCAGGAGGACATCCTCCACAATGACGGCGGCGACGTCCGCATCGTCGAGAATGAAGGCGACTTCCGGCGGCGTGAGGCGGAAGTTGACGGGAACGGCCACCAGCCCCGCCTTTGCGGTGGCCGCATAGATCTCCACCCACTCCAAACGGTTAAAGGCGATGACGCCGACACGATCGCCTTTTGCAAGACCAAGGTCGCAAAGGGCATTGGCAAGGGCACAGGCGCGGCTGTTCCAGGTGGCAAAGGTCATGGTGCGCTCAAGGTCGCGGGCCCCGATGCGCTCCGGCTGAAGGCGGGCCTGTGCGGTGAGCATCTCGCCTACGGTCAACGGGTTTGCCATGCCCTCACCTCAAGCCAGGACCGAGCGGGTGAAGCTGTGTCCCACCGGTGGGCGGCACTCGCGTGGTCATGACCCTCCCCTTCCTTGGCCCTTGAGCCTTGCCATCGCCAGCACCACTGCTGGCCGTTGCGCCAGCGTGAGGTTACACCATGGCCAATGACTGATGACCTTGCCACAGGTGCCGACCGCTGGCGCCAAGCCCTTGCCGTCTACCTGACGCGCCGGCAGCTCATCATCCTCTTGATGGGGTTTTCCAGCGGTTTGCCGCTGCTCCTGGGGTTTTCCACCCTCTCGTTCTGGATGCGCGAGGCGGGGGTGAGCCTTGCGGCCATCGGCGGGCTTTTGACGGTCGCCACCCCCTACAGTCTGAAGTTTTTGTGGGCGCCTGTGTTCGACCATGTGCGCCTGCCCTTCCTGACCCGCTGGCTGGGGCTGCGGCGCAGCTGGCTCCTGGTGATCCAGGTGCTCTTGGTGGGCTCCATCATTGTGGTGGGTCAGGGCGACCCGTCCACCTCCATAGGCTTCATTGCCGCGGCCGCGTTCGTGATGGCCTTCCTGTCGGCAAGCCAGGACATTGTCATTGACGCCTATCGCATTGAAATCCTTGACGAGCACGAGCAAGGCGCAGGCGCTGCCATGACCCAGGTGGGCTATAGGGTGGGCATGCTCGTCTCTGGCGCCGGCGCACTCGCCCTTGCCGATGTGATTGCCTGGTCGGTGGTCTACGCCATCATGGGCGCGCTTGTGGCGGTGGGGATGGTCGCCGCCATCATCGGCGCCGAGCCGGTGAACAGACGCCCGCCCGCGCCCAAAGCGCCGCTGGCATTCCTGCGCCATGCCACCCTTGAGCCGTTGAAGGACTTCACCACCAGGCGGGGGTGGCTGGTGATCCTCGCCTTCGTGCTCTTGTACAAATACGGCGATGCCATTGCAGGGGCCATGGCCAATCCGTTTTACGTGGACCTTGGCTTTTCCGGCCTTGAGATTGCGAGCGTCACCAACGTCTTCGGTGTGGCGATGACCATGGTGGGCGTGTTCGCCGGCGGGCTACTGGTCGCCCGCATCGGGATCTTGCCGGCCCTTGGCGTGGGCGGTGTGCTGCAGGCGGTGACCAACCTCACCTTCGCCTGGCTTGCCACAAGGGGTCACGATGTGACCGCCCTCACCATTGCCGTCGGGACGGACAATTTTGCCGGCGGTCTCGGCTCGGCAGCCTTCGTCGCCTACCTGTCGGCCCTTTGCAATGTGGCCTTTACGGCGACCCAGTATGCCCTCTTGACCTCCTTGATGGCGTTCGGCCGCACACTTCTTGCCGCCTCCTCAGGCTGGCTTGCGGAGGGGCTTGGATGGGCAGGCTTTTTCGTTGCGACGACCTTCCTTGCCGTCCCCGCCCTCCTCCTCTTGTGGGTGCTGATGCGGCTTTACCCCACCGCCAAGGGGTGAGCCTGCCGCCTTGCCCTTCCCTCGACAGGGGTTAGAAGGGGCGCGGGCGCA
>JBCDCF010000570.1:0-3113 GCA_039182345.1 Pseudomonadota bacterium | reverse complement strand
TGCCGCCGCCCCACCATCGAAGAAAAGCAGCGATCGAGGAGGCGCACTCATGGCATTGTCCACCGACCAGGTCGAGCACTACCGCAAGGAAGGGTATGTCTTCCCCATTCCCGCGATGACACGGGAAGAGGCGTTGGCCTATCGCACCGCTTTGGAAGACTATGAGGCACAGGCGGGCGGCCCCATACAAGGCAACTTGCGCCACAAAACGCACCTGTTGTTCACGTGGGCCAACGAGATCGCCCGCACCCCCGCCATCCTGGACGCTGTGGAATCCCTGCTGGGGCCGGACATTTTGCTGTGGGGCTCGTCCTTTTTCATCAAAGAGCCTGGGACGGACGCGTTCGTCTCCTGGCACCAGGACGCCACCTATTGGGGGCTCGACGGGTCCGACGTGGTGACGGCCTGGGTCGCCCTTGCCGACGCGCCTGTGGAATCGGGCGCCATGCGGTTCTGGCCCACAAGCCATCTGAAACAACAGATCGACCATCGCGACACCTTCGCTGACGACAATTTGTTGTCCCGCGGCCAGGAAATTGCCGTGGATGTGCCTGAGGCCGAAGGGATCGACGTGCCTTTGAAGGCCGGCGAGATGAGCCTTCATCACGTCCTCTTGGTGCACGGCTCGCGCCCCAATGAGAGCGCGGACAGGCGCATCGGCTTTGCCCTTCGCTACATCCCAACCCGCCTCGGCCAGACCAAGACGCGCGACTATGCCATGCTCGTGCGCGGCGAGGATCGGTACGGACACTTTGCCGAAGAACCGGCACCGACCGCCGACCTTGATGCGGCCGCCCTTGCCGCCCACCAGCGCTCCATGGATGCGCAAGTCTCAGCCCTTTACAGCGGCACCGACAAGACCGCGTTCCGCCCATGAGCGTCGTCGATCGCGAGACGGCGACGGCGAACGGTGGCCACTACATTTCAGAGCGTGAAGACCTTCCAGGCGCAAAGGCCATTGCCGATGCCGCAGGTCGCTCCGTCCTCGATGCGCTGCTTTCGGCACGGCAAAGCCATGGCGCGAAGACCATCGCCCTTGAAGATGGCGACAAGCGCCAGCTCTCCTACAACGACCTCGTGCGCGCCGCCGCTGCCCTCTCGCGGGTCATCAAGCGGGAGACCAAGGGCGATGTGATTGCCATCATGCTGCCCTCGAGCGCTGCGGCGGCTGTGGCCTATTTCGCCGTCCTTGCCGCAGGGCGCACCCCGGCGATGCTGAACTTCACCGCCGGGGAAACCGCAATCCTCGCCGCGTGCAAGCTCGCCAACGTAGGCGCCATCCTGACGGCGAATCGCTTCTTGTCCATCGCCAAGCTGGAGCCTTTGGGAGAGGCATTGAAGGCGGCCGCCCCCGTTATCGCCCTTGAAGAGATGCGCAAGAGCGTCGGCCTGAAGGACAAGGCGTTCGCGGCCGCCGCCGTCCCCCTCAAACTCTTCCCGAAGATTGCGCCTGACGACCCTGCGGCCATCGTCTTCACCTCGGGCGCTGAGGGGAACCCCAAGGGCGTGGTGCTGACCCACCGCAACGTCCTTGCCAATTGCGAACAGGTGGTCCAGGCGCTTCCCATCGAAGACCACGACATCATGTTCAATCCGTTGCCGGTCTTCCATTCCTACGGCCTGTCGCCTGGGATGATCCTGCCTTTGGTGATCGGCTGCCGGCTTGTACTCCACCCCTCCCCTTTGCGCGCCAAGGAGATTGCCCAAAGGGTGGCGGAGACCAAACCCACCATCATCCTCGCCACAGACACCTTCCTGCGCCAGTACGCACGCGCCGGGGACCCAGGCAGCCTCTCGTCCCTGCGCTATGCCGTGTGCGGGGCGGAGCGTGTGCGCCACGAAACCCGCGAGCTTGTCCACTCACGCTTCGGCTTCGTTGTGGTGGAAGGGTATGGGGTGACGGAGACAAGCCCTGTTCTTGCCGCCAACCACCCGTCCGACATTCGCGAAGGCACCGTCGGCAAGCTCTTCCCTGGGATCGAGGCGCGCCTTGACCCTGTGGAGGGCCTTTCGGACGGCTACCGCCTTCTGGTGCGCGGCCCCAACGTGATGGCGGGCTACCTTCAGCCCGATGGCGCCATCCTCCCACCGCCCGAGGGCTGGCACGACACGGGCGACGTGGTGGTCATCGAAGACGGGTACGTGTCCATCCGCGGCCGTCTGAAGCGGTTCGCCAAGATCGGCGGGGAGATGACCTCCCTCGTCACCGTGGAGCAGATGGCAGGGGTTGTGTGGCCCGATGCCCTTCACGCAGCCGCGGCCCTTCCTGTGGGCAACAAGGGCGAGGCCATCATCTTGTTGACCGAACAGCAGGATGCGGACCGCGATGCGCTCCTTTCCCACATCAAGGCAGAGGGCCACTCTGAGCGCTTCATGCCCCTCAAGATCATCCCTGTGGCGGAGATCCCTGTCCTCGGCTCCGGCAAGATGGACACTGTGGCTGTGACCCGCCTTGCCAACGAACTTTACGGGCAAGGCTAACAAAAAGCCGGCCCGACGGATGTGTCGGGCCGGCGTTGGTGATTGGCATGGGCCGGCGCATTCAACGCGCCGGCCTTTTTTGCGGGATCAGGAGCGGCTGTCGTCCACGGGAAGCGCCACGAAGCGGGTGTTTTCGCCAGAGCGCATTTTGAGGAGGACGTTCTCGCGGCCTTCGCTGTCGGCTGCTTCCACACCGCGCTCAAGATCGCTGGAGGAGGCAAGGTCCTGGCCACCTGCGGACAGGAGAATGTCGCCGACGCGGATGCCACGCTCAGCGGCAGGGCTGCCGGGCTCCACCTCCACCACGGCAAGGCCGGGGCCATCCAGACCCACCTCATCGGTGGGCGCAAGGGTCATGCCGAGCATGCGGGTCTGAGCATAGTCTTCGTCAGAATCGCTGTCGGAACGGCCGCTGGTGCGGGTTTCCTGGGGCGTGTCGTCACGCAGACGGCCAAGCTCCACCTTGACCTCCTGCTCGCGGCCATCACGCCAGACCTTTAGCGTCACCGTGTCGCCGGGAGCGCGACGGGAGATGGTGCGGGCAAGATCACGAGGGCCTTCCACCGCTTCACCGTCCACCGCGATGATGGCATCGCCTGCCACAACGCCGGCCTTTTCGGCAGGGCTATCGG
>JBCDCF010000569.1:0-3115 GCA_039182345.1 Pseudomonadota bacterium | reverse complement strand
CGTTCGGGCGGGCCGCTGGAATGCCAGGCGGCCATCGCCCACTGGTTTTCCGCCGAGCTTGGCCACCTTGAAGACGGTGCTGCAATCACCGTGCCGTTGGAGAGGATGGACGATGGTGCGGCCACATTGCGCGGCCCCACAGGCGAGGCGATGGCCGTGGAGGCGCTGTGGTGCGGCCTTCCCGGCAAAGCCTGGCAGACCCGCGCGCCAATCGCGCTCAACCGGTCTGCCGAGGCCAGGTGGCCATCGTCCATCGTCTGTCGCACAGGTGCCCGCCTGACCTGTTCAACGCCCTAGTTGGCAACGCTGTCCAGAACCTCGCGCAGGCGTTTAAATTCGCCCGCGACGGCCTCATCCTCGCTCACCACCTGCGTGCCGATCTTCTGAAACTCCCGCAGCATCTCTGCCCTTTGATCGTCAGGCAGTTGATGGATGACACCGCCATTTTCGGTCCACGCGGCATTGGTGCGGGCGACGTTTTCAACGCCCCAGGGGAAGACCGCCTCTTCGGCCGCACGGCCCGCCTCGCGGATGGCCGCTTGCACGTCCGCCGTTTGAGACTGGAACCACGCCTCGTTCACCACATTCATCGAGACGATGTAGGAAAAGTCGAGGTCGGTGACGTTCTTGGCAATGTCGTAGAACTTGAAGGCAACGAGGATGGGCATGCCCGCCAGCATCCCGTCGATCCCGCCTGACTGAAGCTGCGGCACCACCTCGGACAAAGGCAAGGGCGTTGAAATGGCGCCCACAGCCTCCATGGGCTTGATCTGCAAGGGCGAGGCGAAGGTGCGGATCTTAAGGCCATCCAATTCAGGCACCGTCTCCATAGGCTCGCGCGTCAGAACGATGACGGGGGAGTTGTAGATGGCGCCGATCACCCTCAGCCCGCGGTCCAGAAACATCGTCTCGATGTGGTCGCGGTACTCGGGGTTGTGGATCACCGCGCGCAACTCGTCGGGCGAGGCGAAGAGGCCTGGCACGTCGAACACCTGGAAACGGGGGTCGAGCGGGGTCAGGAACGATGTGGGGGAGATGAAGGATTCCACCGTGCCGAAGGCAACGCCCTCGGCCATCTGCGGGATGGGGCCGAGCTGGCTGGCAGGGTAGATTTCCACCGTCACGGCATCGCCGACGCGGCTTTCAAGCTCGCCTTTGAAGACCTTCTGCCACTCGTGCTGGACGTCGTTGATGGTGGCGCTTGCCATCTTCATGACGTTTTGGGCGCTGGCAGGGGCGGCCATCAAGACCGCGGTGAGGGCAAGGGCGATGAGGCGCATGGGTCTCGGCTCCTTCAAGCTCAGATGAAGCGTGTGATGGCCAGCGTCAGAGGCGGCCAATAGGTGATGACGGCAAGGGCGAAGATCTGCGCCCCAAGATACGGCAGGACGCCGCGGAAGATGGTCGTGAGCGGCAGCCCCAGCACCGACTGGGCGACGAAGACGTTGAGCCCGAACGGCGGTGTGAACATGCCGATGGCAAGGTTGACGGTGACGACGACGCCGAAGTGGATGGGGTCAATCCCAAGGGCGGTGGCCATCGGCACCAACAGAGGCGTCAGAACGAGGATTGCCGACGTGGGGTCGAGCAGACAGCCCACAATCAGGAGCAACACGTTGACGGCAAGGAGGAACTGAAAGGCGCCGAGGCCAAGCTCGCCCACAAAGGCAATCAACTGCTGGGGCACCTGCTGTGTGGTGAGGAGGTAGGAGAACAGCCCCGCCGCCGCCACGATGATGAGAACCTGCGCCGACAACAGCGCCGCCTCCGCCGCCGCCTCAAGGATTGCCTTGGCGTTGAGCGTGCGCTGGGCAAGGCCGATGAGGATGGCATATAGGCAGGCAAATCCGCCGGCTTCCGTCGGCGAAAACAGCCCCATCACAATCCCGCCGAGGACGAAGACGGGCATGAAGAGCCCAGGCAGCGCACGCACGAAGGCTGCGAACGCCACGCTGGCGCGGAAACGTGTTGTGGGCGTTGCCTCCGACCAGCGCGCGCGCAGGACAATCAGAAGCGCCATCACAGCCGCAACGAAGAGCCCTGCCGGAATGCCCGCGGCAAACAGCTTGGCGATGGATTGCTCAGCAGCCGCGCCATAAAGGATCATCGCGATGGACGGGGGGATGACGATGGCGACCGATGCGCAGGAGGCAATCAGCCCCGCAGCGTCCCCTTCGCGATGGCCTGCGCGCAATAGGCCTGGATAAAGCGTCTTGCCGATGGCTGCCACCGTTGCAGGGCTTGAGCCCGAGATGGCGCCCAGCACCGTGCCCGCCCCCATCGTGGTCACCCCCATGGAGCCAGGCAGACGGCCGATGCTGGCAAGGGCAAAGTCCACGATGCGGTCGGCAATCTGGGCCCTTCGCATCAACTCGCCGGCAAACAGGAAGAACGGCACGGCAAGGAGCGCGTAGTTGGAGAGCGCCCCGAACACCGTCTGCTGGATGATGAGCGGCGGCACGGGAAGGACGAACGCGATCGTCGCAATGGCGCCCGCCAGAAAGACGATGAAGACAGGCGCGCCAAGCGCCAGCAAGGCCACGGGAAGGGCGGCGAGCGTCAGGCTCACGATGGCCTCATGGCGCGCAGGAGGGCGGCAGCGTCGGCAAGGAGGAGGACAAGCGCCACAGCCGCCGTTGCCGCAAACCCCACAAGCACGAAGGCGTGGGGGATCCACATGGGTGCGCCAAGGCCCATGCTCGTGGCGCCGAAACTCATCATCCGCGACACGAAGGCGAAGGACTGGATGGCCGCATAAAGGCACGCGGCAAGCATGACGGCGGAAAGGGCGAGCCTGCGCAGCGCGTTCCATACACCGCCCGCCGGCCAAAGGTCGACGCTGAGGTGGCGCCGTTCTGCGGTGACGAGGATGAGCCCCATCATCACAAGGGCCACCTGGGAGAAGGCGAGGAGTTCGTCCTCGCCGCGCATTTGCGTGCCGAACAGGTAGCGCGCGCCGGCGTTGAGGCCGTTGGCCAAGGTCATGGCGATGAGAAGCGCGCCGAGGAGGTAGCGGAGCGTTGTGTGCGCTGTGCGGGCAAGGCGTTGGAGCATGGCGGCGTCGGCCGGGATCGAGGCGAGCGCCGCCTCTCTCACCGGCTTTCCTCCAGCGCTT
>JBCDCF010000568.1:0-3117 GCA_039182345.1 Pseudomonadota bacterium | reverse complement strand
CTGAAGCCTCCGGCCTTGCCGCGCTCATCGTCTTCAGCGAAGCGCGGCGGGGTGCCCAGCGCGATGCCGTCGGCGCCTTCAACCCCCTGTCCCAACAGGACACAGGGCTCTGGGATACCGCGATGATCGAAGAGGCCGAGCAGCATCTGGCCCGTGCGGCAGCCTGCGGCCGGCCGGGTCCCTACCAGATCGAGGCGGCCATCCAGTCCGTCCACTGCGACCGTGCCAAGACCGGCCGCACCAACTGGACGGCCATTGCCGTCTTTTACGACGCCTTGGTGGCGATGGCCCCTTCGGTGGGCGCCAAGGTCGCCAAGGCTGCCGCAAGGGCGGAGGTGGACGGGCCCGCCGCTGGGCTGGCGCTCTTGGAGGCGATCCCCCAAGACGCTGCGGCCGCCTACCAGCCTTATTGGGCGGTGCGCGCCCACCTTGAGCGCCGGATGGGGCAGACCGCCGAAGCCGCCTTTGCCAAAGCCATCGACCTTGCCGTCGATGCATCCATCAAACGCTACCTGGCGACCCAGCGCGACTCAGAGGAGAGCTAGAAGGCGTAGGTGCTGTAGATGTGGGAGAGGTCGCCCTTCCAGGGGCCTTTGTAGGCGCTCAGAAGCTCCTGGGCGGGGGTGATGCCTGAGTGCACCACATCCTCCACTGGACCCAGAAAGTCCGTCTCGTCGCGGCTGTCGCCTTCGGAACGGGCGCGCCGTGCAAGGCCCTTGCGGGCAAGCCCCACAGCATCGCGCGCCAAATCCTGCGCGGTGCGCTGGCCGGCTTTGGCCTTAAGCCCCTCGCGCGGGACGGTGCGCCACAGGTGGGCGCGGTCTTCGGCGGTCAGCTCCTGGCAAAGGGCGACGGCCTCGTCCAGAACGCCTGAATCGTACAAAAGACCCACCCAAAGGGCCGGCAGCGCACAAATCCTGCGCCAAGGGCCGCCATCGGCGCCGCGCATTTCCAAAAAGCGCTTCAGCCGCACATCGGGAAACAGGGTGGAGAGGTGATTGACCCAGTCGCCCATGTTGGGCCGCTCGCCTGGCAACCCGTCGAACTGTCCGTTCATGAACTGGCCGAAGGTGGCGTGGGTGGCGCGGATATAGTGGTCGCCCCGCTTCACGAAGTACATCGGCACCTGAAGCGCATAGTCCACATAGCGCTCGTAGCCGAACCCGTCCTCGAACGCGAAGGGGATGGGGCCTGAACGCTGAAGGTCGACGTCCAGCCAGATCTCGGCGCGGTTGGACAACACCCCGTTCGCCGCCCCGTCGATGAATGGCGAGTTGGCGAACAGCGCCGTTGCGATGGGCTGAAGGGCAAGGCCCACACGCATCTTCTTGACCATGTCGGCTTCGCTGGAAAAGTCCAGATTCACCTGGATGGTGGAGGTCCTGTACATCATGTCGAGGCCGCGGGTGCCGACGGTGGGCATGTAGGCGGTCATGATTTCGTAGCGCTGCTTGGGCATCATTGGCATTTGCGCGCGCGACCATTCGGGGGCGACGCCAACGCCAAGGAAGCCAACGTTCAGATCATCGGAGATCTGGCGCACCTGGTTCAGATGCTGGTTGGCCTCGCGGCAGGTCTGGTGCAGCGTCTCCAGCGGTGCGCCCGACAGCTCGAACTGGCCGCCGGGCTCCACGCTGATCGCCCCGCCCCCCGAAGCATCCGCAAGGCCGATGATGTTGCCGCGCTCCTCAATGGCGTCCCAGCCTGTGAGGGATTGCATGCGCCTCAGGATCTCGCCGATCCCGTTAGGGCCTTCATAGGGCAAAGGGGCGTGGGTCTTGAGGTCGAACCCGAACTTTTCGTGCTCGGTGCCGATGCGAAAGGTGTCGGCCGGTTTCTCGCCCGGCAGGAACCAGTCCACCAGCTGTTGGCGCCCTTCGATAGGCGTATCGTCAAGAGTGTCACGCGCCATCGGGCCGCCCCTTCAAACTGCGTGCAATCTAGGCATCCGCGTGGCCGGGCGCAATCGCGTGGTATGACACGGATGGATGAGCGGCCTCCACGAGAGCAAGCAGCGCGACGGCCGCCGTATCGGCCCGCAGCACCCTCGGCCCAAGCGACACCCTGACGCTCCGCTTGGTGAAAAGCGCCCTTTCCTCGTCCGAAAACCCGCCCTCAGGGCCAACCAGAACCGCAAAAGGCGGCGCTGCGGCCTTGATTGCGGCGATGGGGTCGGTTTCCTCTCCCGCCAGCGCCTCGTCGGCGACAATCAGGCGCCGTTCTCCAAGGCTTGCGAGGAATGCGCCAAAGGGCTGGGGCTCGGCAATCTCTGGCACGGCAAGGACGCCGCATTGCTCGCACGCCTCGATCACGTTCTTGCGCATGCGCTCAGCGTTGATGCGCCGCACCTGGCCGTGCTGGGTGAGGACGGGGACGAGGCGGCCAGCCCCCATCTCCACCGCTTTTTCCACCATGTAATCGAGCCGCGCCTGTCGCAGGGGCGCAAACGCGTACCACAGCGTCAAAGGGGCCGGCTGGGGGCGAACGGCCTCGTGCGCGTCAAGGGTGACGCTGCGCTTGCCGGCAAGGCGAACTGCGGCGATGAACTCCCCGTCGCGGCCGTTGAAGACGCGCATCCTCGCCCCGTCACCAAGGCGCATGACGTTGCGCACATAGTTGGCCTGGCCAGTGTCGAGGGCGATGTCCCCAGGCAGATCGTCTGCCACGAACAGTCTCGGGGCCTTGAAGTCGTGCACGGCTTGTTCCCAATCCTTCAGGCGGTGACTAAGGTGATTGTCATGGTTGCCGACCCCCAGATCGACACGCCGAGCCAGCGCAGCGGCTCCAACGTTGCCGAGTACTCCGTCTCCGAGCTCTCGCGCGCCGTCAAGCGTGCTGTGGAGGATGGGTTTGCGCGGGTGAGGGTGCGCGGCGAGATTTCAGGCTTTCGCGGTCGCCACTCCTCAGGCCACTGCTACTTCTCGCTGAAGGACGTGGACGCCACCCTCGATGCGGTTGTCTGGCGCAGCGGCTATGCCCGGCTCGGCGTCAAGCCCGAAGAGGGGCTTGAAGTGATTGCCACAGGCCGCCTCACCACGTTTGCCAAAAAGTCCTCCTACCAGCTTGTGGTGGAGCAGCTTGAGCCTGCCGGCGTCGGCGCGCTGATGAAGCTCTTGG
>JBCDCF010000567.1:0-3117 GCA_039182345.1 Pseudomonadota bacterium | reverse complement strand
CTTGGCAATGGTCGAAGGATCTGATCAGCCGCCAAACACCCCACTTCCCAATTAAGACTGTGATTCAACAGAATATTTGGGCCTTTCGCTGGCGTGACGACTTGATGCTTTCACTGGCTCTTGTATTACTACGCCGAAAATCCGGCATCTGCGCAGTGCCGCTCTAAGCCCAAAACTGCGACAAAGTATGATCTATCTGGGAGGATAGCATGGGTGACTATATTCTGGCCATTGACCAAGGCACGACCTCGACCCGCGCCATTGTTTTTGACAAAGACCAAAGCATTGTGGCCACCGGCCAAAAGGAATTCACGCAGCATTTTCCAAAGTCTGGTTGGGTGGAGCATGATCTTGAGGAGATTTGGGCGAGCGTCGTCACAACCTGCAAATCGGCATTACGCAAAGCCAAGATCAAGGCAAGCGATGTTGCTGCCATAGGCATAACGAACCAGCGCGAGACCGTGGCGCTGTGGGAGCGTGAGACCCTCCGCCCGGTCCACAAGGCCATCGTCTGGCAGGACAGGCGCACAGCAAGCCGCTGCGAGGCGCTGAAGCGGGACGGCCTTGAGCCAATGGTGACGGAGAAGACGGGCCTTCTCCTCGACCCCTATTTCTCAGGCACCAAAGTCGCCTGGCTTCTGGACACCGTTGAAGGGTTGCGGGCGCGGGCAGAGGCGGGGGAGGTGGTGTTCGGCACCATCGACAGCTACCTGATTGCCCGCCTGTCGGGCGCCTTTGCCACGGACGTCACCAACGCCTCGCGCACGCTCCTCTTCAACATCGACACGCAGACCTGGGACGAGGATCTGTTAAAAATGCTGTCCGTGCCGCGGGCAATGCTTGCGGACGTGAAGGACAATGCTGACGATTTCGGCACCACCGATCCGTCCCTTTTCGGCGCCGCCATCCCCATCCTCGGCGTTGCGGGGGATCAGCAGGCCGCGGTGATCGGCAATGCGTGCTTCGAGCCGGGGATGGTGAAGTCCACCTACGGCACGGGCTGCTTTGCGCTCATCAACACGGGGACGGAGAGGGTTCCGTCAAAGAACCGCCTCCTCACCACCATTGCCTACCGCCTCGACGGTGAGACCATCTATGCGTTGGAAGGGGCGATCTTCGTGGCGGGGGCGGCCGTCCAATGGCTGCGCGATGGGATCGGCATTGTGTCGGAGGCGGCACAATCGGGCGAGCTTGCGGCCAAGGCCGACCCCAACCAGGATGTCTATCTCGTCCCCGCCTTCGTCGGTCTGGGCGCACCCCACTGGGACGCGGATGCAAGGGGCGCGCTCTTCGGCATCACCCGCAGCACAGGGCCTGAGGAGATTGCCAAGGCAACGTTGGAGAGCGTTGCCTTCCAGACGCTGGACCTTGTGGACGCCATGCACAAGGACTGGGGGGAGAGCGGTGAGACGGTGCTGCGGGTGGACGGCGGCATGGTCGCCTCGGACTGGACCATGCAGCGCCTTGCCGACATTCTGGCCGCCCCTGTGGACCGCCCTGTGATTGCCGAAACGACGGCTCTGGGGGCCGCCTGGCTTGCCGGCTATAAGGCCGGCGTGTGGCCCGGACCAGAAGAGTTTGCCGCCTCTTGGGCCCGCGACAAGCGCTTTGAACCCACCATGGAGGCGGCCGAGAGGGACCGCCTTGTGGCCGGTTGGCACGATGCCGTCAGCCGCACCGTGACCCACCGCCCCGGCTGAGCGCGACAGAGCGGCCTTTGACATGGCCGCTTCAAGGTGTCCTAATCCTGAACAAAACAAGACAGCAGTCATGGCCGTCGTTTGGGAGGATTGCCATGGGGACGGCGCTTGCCGTGGTCCATGGGAGGTTCGGTCGGGCCTCCCTTTACCGTTTGGACAAACCCCTTGCGCCCCACGCGCACAGGGAAGGACATCTCGTGTTCCTGGTGGACGGCACGCCCGCCTCCATCAAGGTGGACGGCCGCACCCGCGCGCTCACCTCAAGCCTTGGCGCGGCGGTGAGCCCGTGGCAGCCCCACCATTTTCAGCCTGGGGAGACTGACGACCCGGCCCTGTTCCTGACCCTTTACATCAAGCCCATGTGGTTCGTTGAGATGTCGCGCACGGTGGGGCACGGCATGCGCTTCGGCCGCGAGGTGATTGTGCTCGACAGCGTTGTCGGACCGTTGGTGGAGAAGATTGCCGAAACCATGATGGGCGAGGTGACGGCGCCCACCGTGGGCCGCGACCTTTACGACCTCACCATGGCCTCGTTCGAGCAGTCCAACCACCGTCTGCCTGACGGGCATGGCAACTGGCCCACCTTGCGCGACTTTCGCATCCGCAACGCCATCCGCCTCATGAACGAGCGCGTGGCGGACGTGTGTGCGCTCGATACCATCGCGCGCGAGTCCGGCCTCTCCCGCCCGCACTTTTACAAGCTCTTTCGGGAGAATGTGGGCCTTACCCCCAACATGTACCTCAACACCTTGCGGGTGGAGAGGGCGATCGGGCGTCTCACCACCACAGGCGATCCCATCACCGCCATAGGGCTCGACCTGGGCTTTGCGTCCCAGGCAAGCTTCACGCGGTTTTTCTGCAATCAGGCGGGGCTGTCGCCGACGGACTTTCGCAAAGTCTCGCGGATGGCAGCCTGACCTCCTGCTGCCCCGGCGCCCCTTGGGCCGTCATGCACCGTCAAAAAGACCAGACGCGGGGGTATGCTGGCGGGCCTTGCGGTGACTATCGTGGGCGAAACGGGCCCCCTTGGCCCCGCGAAGGGAGAATGAAGCACGGATGATCGCGTTCGCGGAGCGCCGGCCCATCTGGACAGGTGTGATCGTCCTGGCGGCGGCCGTGCTGATCTGGTTGATTTTCGCGCCATGGCCGCCTGGCCTGGTGGACGTGATCGGCCGCAAGAAGATCTTTCTGAATGCCCTCTTCAACGGCATCACCCTCGGCGCGCTCTATTTCCTGGTGGCCTCGGGCTTTACGCTGATCTTCGGGCTGATGCGCAACGTCAACCTTGCCCACGGCTCGCTCTACATGCTTGGCGGCTACATTGGCTACGAGGTGGCAGACGCCACGGGCTGGTGGCTCCTCTCCTTCATTGTGGCCTTCATCGTTGTGGGCGCACTCGGCGTCCTCCTGCAGATCG
>JBCDCF010000566.1:0-3125 GCA_039182345.1 Pseudomonadota bacterium | reverse complement strand
GATCTTGCGCCTGTCGTTCTGCAGCAACGGCGCCAGACGTCGGCGAATGCCAAGGTTGATGCGCGCCCGCGCGTCAGCGGCATAGGTGCGCCACAGGTAATCGCGCTCCTCCGCCGTCACCATTTCCAGCGTCAGTTCGTCATGGTTGCGCAGGAAAATGGCCCACTGGCAGTCGTCAGGAATTTCGGGGGTCTGGCGGATGATGTCGGTGATGGGGTGACGGTCTTCCTGGGCGAGCGCCATGTACATGCGCGGCATCAGCGGGAAGTGGAAACCCATGTGGCACTCATCGCCCTCGCCGAAATAGGGGCGCGTGTCCTCGGGCCACTGGTTGGCTTCGGCAAGCAACATGCGGTCGGTGTAGCGCTCGTCGAGGGCGGAACGGATCTTCTTCAAGACGTCGTGGGTCTCGGGCAAGTTTTCGTTGTTGGTGCCGTCCCGCTCCACAAGATAAGGGATGGCGTCGAGCCGCAACCCGTCCACCCCCATGTCGAGCCACTGGTTCATCACCGCGATGACCTCTTCGAGCACTTTCGGGTTGTCGAAGTTAAGGTCCGGCTGGTGGCTGTAGAAGCGGTGCCAGAAATACTGCTCCGCCTCAGGATCCCACGTCCAGTTGCTCTTCTCGGTGTCGAGGAAGATGATGCGCGTCAGCTCATACTTCTCATCCGTGTCGGACCACACATAGTAATCGCGCTCAAGCGACCCGCGGGGGGACTTGCGCGCCCGCTGGAACCAGGGGTGCTGGTCGGAGGTGTGGTTGATGACGAGCTCGGTGATCACCCTCAACCCGCGGTCATGAGCCTCGCGCACGAAGCGGGCGAACATGTCCACATCGCCATATTGCGGGTTGACGGTGGTATAGTCGGCAATGTCGTAGCCATCATCGCGCAAAGGCGAAGGATAAAACGGCAACAGCCAAATGGCGGTGACGCCGAGCGCCTGGATATAGTCCAGCTTTTCCATGAGCCCACGAAAGTCGCCCATGCCGTTATTGTCGGCATCCATGAACGCTTTGACGTGAAGCTGATAGATGACGGCGTCCTTGTACCATTCGGTGTCGGAGCGGTCGATCTTGCCGTCGGGGTTGGTGTCGGCGTCGGGGTGGATCTGTGTTGCAACGTCCATCAGCGTTGCCCCCGCGGGGACACCAGGCGCCAGATGAAGTAAGGCCTTTGGTGGGGGTCGATATAGACGTGCTGGGTCTTGCCGTGCCACACGAAATGGTGGCCTGTGCAAAGGTCCTCCACCTCGATGGAGGCATCATCGGGCAGGCCAAACTCCCACAAAGGCACCTCGAAATGCCCGCCCTGCCCGTTGTGCGGGTCAAAGCTCACCGCAAACAGGATGAAGGACGAGCGATCGGGCGTCGACTTGCCGTAATACAAGATCTGATCGTTCCACATGTTGTAGAACGTGGTGTTGGTGAACTCTTGCAGTGCCGGATGGATGCGGCGCAGAAAATTCATGCGCGCAATGTCTTCGCGGATGTGGCCGGGGCGGTCCCAGTCCCACGCCTTCAACTCATACTTCTCCGAGTTCAAGTACTCTTCCTTGCCCGGGACGGGTGTGCCTTCGCACAACTCGAACCCGTTATAGACGCCATAGTTGCCGGCGAGCGAGGCCGCCAACACCAGGCGGATCTGATAGCCGGGGCGCCCTGAGGTTTGCAGGAAGAACGGGTTGATGTCAGGCGTGTTGACGAAGAAATTCGGCCGCATCACGTGGCGCTTTTCGGTTTTCGTCAGCTCGGTGATGTACTCCGTCATCTCCTGTTTGTGGTTGCGCCAGGTGAAGTAGGAGTAGGACTGGGTGAACCCCACCTTCGCCAAGCGGTGCATCACCTTGGGCTTGGTGAAGGCTTCGGCCAGGAAGATCACGTCAGGATGGTCGCGCTGGACCTCGGCAATCATCCACTCCCAGAACGGGAACGGCTTGGTGTGCGGGTTGTCCACACGGAAAATCTTGACGCCCTGATCCACCCAGAACAGCACAATGTCGCGCTGGGTGCGCCAAAGCTCAGGCAAAGGCTTGTCACCGTCATAAAAGCGGACGTTGACAATGTCCTCGTACTTCTTGGGCGGGTTTTCCGCGTAGCGGATGGAGCCGTCGGGCCGCCACTCGAACCACTCCTTATGGGCTTTGATGAAGGGGTGATCGGGAGAACACTGGATGGCATAGTCGAGCGCGATCTCAAGCCCGTGATCGGCGGCCGCTGCCACAAGGCGCTTGAAGTCGTCTAGCGTGCCAAGCTCGGGATGTATGTCGGTGTGGCCGCCTTCCTCCGAGCCGATGGCGTAGGGGCTGCCGGGGTCGCCGGGTTCAGCCTTCAGCGTGTTGTTGCGGCCCTTGCGGTTGGTCTTGCCGATGGGGTGGATGGGCGGGAAGTACAACACGTCAAAGCCAAGGCCCGACACGTAAGGGAGCCGCGCGATCACATCGTCGAAGGTGCCGTGGCGGTTCGCATCGCCCGATTGTGAGCGCGGCATCACTTCGTACCAGGCCGAGAACGCTGCCGCCTTGCGGTCCACCATCAAAGGCAGCGTCTTATAGAGGGTGAGGTTGGCGCGCCTGCCGGCCCTGCGGATAAGGGCGGCGGTGTCATCGCTCATCATCTTGGAAAAGCGGGCGCCGTCGTCAGCTGTGTCCATCTCTTCAGCAAGCGCCTTCAAAGCCTCTTGATCGGCTTTGGTGCCCCGACCGGCGCCGACGGAGGCGGCAACAAGACGCGCCCCCTCCTCCAGCTCCAGCGTGATGGACTGGCCGGCATTGTACTTTTTGCCCACCTCTGAGCGCCACATGCCCCACTCATCGCGCCAGGCGATAATGGTGTATTCGTGGTGAGCGTTTTGCGTCGGCGTGAAGTGGCCGCGCCAGCGCTGGTTGTCGAACAGGACGAGGGGGGCTTCCTGCCACGCCTCCTCCCCGCGCGGGCGCCACAGGACGGCAGCGTCCACCATGTCGTGACCTTCGCCGAAAATGTCCGCCTCGATGGGAAACGGCGCATCCACAACGGTCTTTGCGGCAAAGCGGCCACCGTCGATCTCAGGGTCGACGGCTTCGATGGCAACCCGTGCTTCGGCCATCCTCTCCAACCCATCAGCGTTCGTCTGAGGCGTTGGCGG
>JBCDCF010000565.1:0-3133 GCA_039182345.1 Pseudomonadota bacterium | reverse complement strand
GACGTCATCGTCGATTTCCGCATCGGCCGCGACAAGGTGGTGCTGAACGCTGCCGACGTGATCGAGGCAACCCCTGGCCTTGCCGACTTCGTTGTGGCCAATGGCGGTGACGGCCAGTCCGTCCTCGACGCCCTTGATGACAGCGACGACTGGTCGCTCGGCACCGACGACAACGGCGACCTTGTGGTCACCCACCCCTCAGGGTCCATCACCTTCAAGGGCATTGCCGGCGATGGCATCACCTCGTTCACCGACATCGGTCCCGCCCTTTCGGTGGACGGACTAGGCGAGGTTTTGACGAGCCTTGCGGCCGATGCAGGCAACCCCGCCTCCATCGCCGCCGTGGTGGCCCCGTCAGGCGGCACGCCCGACGACGACAACGCCGACTTCGACCTGTTGCTGACGGCGTTGAACGCCACCGAGCTGACGGGCGCCCTTGCCAACGAAGAGGCAAGCTTCACTGTCTTTGCGCCCACAGATGCCGCGTTCATCTCATTGGCGCAGCGGCTCGGGTTCGACGGCAGCGACGAAGCGGGGGCGCTGGACTTCATCCTCGGCACGCTCACCACCCTTGGCGGCGGCGACCCGATCCCGCTCCTCAGCGACATTTTGCTTTACCACGTGTCTGACGGTGCAAAGACGCTTGGCGAACTGCAGGAAGCGCGGACGGTGGACACCCTGTTTGAGGACGCCGACCTCAGGATCGGCGGTCAGACGGTGAAGGATCAGGACCCCGACTTCGACGATGCCATGATCACCCAGCTCGATGTTCAGACGGGCAACGGCATCATTCAGGTGATTGACGAGGTGCTTCTGCCCTTCGACGTGTAAGTGTGTGCCGGCGGCTTGGCGAGGGGCCTTGCCGCCGGCCTTTACGAGGTCGCCTCAAGCAACATCAAGGCGAAGTAGTTGCGGCGATCGCTCCAGGTCTTGGCTTCGGTGAGGCCTGCCTTTGCTGCCAAGGCTGCGAAAGTCTCGCGTGTGTATTTGTGGCTGTTTTCGGTGTGAATGGTCTCACCGTCGGCAAAGGCGATGGTGCGGCCGGCGACCTTCACCTCCTGCGCACCGCGGGCCACAAGGTGCATCTCAATGCGCGCGGCGTCGGCGTTGAAGATGGCTTCGTGGTCGAACCTTCGCAGATTGAAGGTGCCGCCAAGTTCCCTGTTGATGCGCTGCAGGATGTTCTTGTTGAACGCTGCGGTGACGCCCACAGGGTCGTCATAGGCGTCCACCAGGACCGTCTCGTCCTTGACGAGGTCGAAGCCGATCAAAAAGCGGTCCGCCCCCGTTGCCGTGCGCATGGACTGCAAGAACGCCACCGCATCGTCAGGTGCCATGTTGCCGATGGTGGAGCCTGGGAAGAACACGACGGCATTGCCGACGTCCGGCATGTCGAACGGTTTGAAGAAGTCCGCCGCGACGGGGGAGACGGTGAGGTCGGGGTAAAGGCCCGTCAGTTCTGCCGTCAGCCTTTGGAGCTGGTCGGCGGCAATGTCGATGGGGACGTAGCGTGAGACGGCCGGTCCCATGGCGTCCAGCAGTGGGCGCACCTTCTGGCCCTCGCCGCTGCCAGGCTCCACGATCGCAACATTGTCGCCAAGGGCGGCCGCGACGTCCTGCGCCGAGGTGCGAAGGAGGCCAAGCTCGGTGCGCGTGAGGTAGTAGTGGTCCACCTCTGTGATCGCCTCGAAAAGGCGCGCGCCCGTCGCGTCATAAAACCACCGGGGCTGGAGGGTTTTTGGCGTTTGGGCCAGCCCGTCGAGGACGGAGTGGGCGAACGCCAGCCTTTGGGCATCAACGGGTGAAGGCAGATCCATTACCGGTCCTCGCAAAGGCGCAGACCCGCAAACTGCCAGCGCTGATGGGGGTGGAAGAAGTTGCGGCAGGTGGCCCGTGCGTGGGCGCGCGGCGTTGCGAACGAGGCCCCGCGCAGGACGTACTGGTTGACCATGAACTTGCCGTTGTACTCACCCAGTGCGCCGACGGCGGGCTGAAAGCCTGGGTAGGGGGCATAGGCAGAGCGTGTCCACTGCCACACCTCGCCCGACATCTGGCGCAGGCCTTCGGGCGAGAATTGCGGGCGGGGGCGCAGGTACCCTTCGTCGAGGTAAAGCCCGTCGTCGACGGCCGACGCGCTTGCCACCTCCCACTCCGCTTCGCTCGGCAAGCGCTTGCCGGCCCAGCGGGCAAATGCGTCGGCCTCATAGTAGCTGACGTGGCAGACAGGGGCGTCACGATCCACCGACTGGGTGCCGCGCAGGCTGAAGGTCCACCAGTTGCCGTCGGCCTTGCGCCAGTAAAGGGGGGCGTCCCAGCCGCCTTCCAGGCGGGCGGCCCAACCGTCCGACAGCCACAGCGTTTCGGCCTCGTAGCCGCCGTCTTCGATAAAATCGATCCACTCCCCGCCCGTCACCAGCCGGCCGGCGATGGCAAAGTCCTGCAGGAAGGTGGTGTGGCGCGGGCCCTCATTGTCGAACATGAAGCCGCCGTCGGCGCCGATCTCGTACGTGCCTGCAGGAAACGCCGTCCAATCCTGCGGACCGGTGGACGGGTTCACCGCGATGGGGGCCGGCGGCAGATAGGCAGGCTCCAAAGGATTGAGGGAGAAGGCGTGCAGGATGTCCATCAAGAGGAGTTCCTGGTGCTGCATCTCGTGATGGCAGCCAAGCTCCACCCGGGTCAGGACTTCGTGGGTGCTCTCCTCGGGAAGGTGGGAGAGGAGCGCGTCCACGCGGGCATCGATGGCGGCGCGATAGGCAATCACCTCCTGCGCGGTGGGGCGCGTCAACATCCCGCGCATGGGGCGGGCATGACGTGAGCCGGCCTGAACGTAATAGGAGTTGAAGCAGTGCGCGAAGCGAGGATCGTGTGGGCGAAACCCTTTCTCGAAAGGGGCCAGCACGAAGGTCTCGAAGAACCATGTGGTGTGGGCAAGGTGCCATTTGGCAGGCGATGCGTCTGGCATCGACTGCACCACCATGTCCTCAGGCGACAGGCGGGTGGCTAGGTCCCGCGTTGTCTTGCGTGTTTGTGCAAAAAGGGTCCCGACGCCTTGCGGCGCCCGGTTCAATCCGACCTTGGCCATTGCCCCTCTCCCGCGTCCGTCTTTCGATCGTCCGTTGCTCGGTTACGG
>JBCDCF010000564.1:0-3137 GCA_039182345.1 Pseudomonadota bacterium | reverse complement strand
GAAAGCACTTGGCCACGGGGCCGATGGCGCCAAGAAGCGCCGGCAAGTCATCCTCCAGGTGGTGGAGGAAAAGGTTGGTCCAGACAATGTCGAACGGCGGGCCCTTGTGGTCGGCGAGGAATGCGTCGGCATCGGCCACAACGGGATGGGCGGTCCAGCCGAGCGCTGCAAAAGCCGCTTCGGTGTGCGGCTCGAGGCCCACAAGGCGGTCCACAAGGGTGATGTCGACGTTGGTCCAGCCGCGGCGGTGCAGGCGCTTTGCCAACGCAAGCGTGGTACGCCCGCACCCAGCCCCAAGGTCAAGGATCCGCCGCGGGGCAGGCACGCCCACCCGTTCCAAGGTGGCATCAGCCACCCGCGCCTGCCCCATTAGCCCATTGAGGCGCACGATGTCACTGCGCGAGCGCAGCGCATCCGGGTGGTCGTGGGGCAGTATGTCGAGCTTTTCAGGTCTCAGGCGGCGCACCCGCGTCAATGGCGGGTGTCCGGTCGGCTGAACGTGAAGGTCTCTGCCACAAGGCCGGGGCCGAACGCCATGCCGCAGCCGCGTCCTGTCGTCTGTTCGGCAAGGAATTCGGCCATCACGAACATGATGGTGGAGGAGGACATGTTGCCGTATTCGCGCAGCACCTTGCGCGAGGCGCCCATCAGCTCAGGATCGATTTTCAGCGCCCGCTCCACGGCGTCGATCACCGTGCGGCCACCGGGGTGAACGGCCCAGAAGCGGATGTCTTCCACGGCCCAGTTGGCCAAGACCTCGCCACGCTCCGCCTCCAGCACCGTATGGACGGCGGCAGGCACCTGCCCCGACAACGTCATGGCAAAGCCCTGGTCGCCCACCTCCCACTTCATCAGCTCAGCCGTGTCCGTGGCGATGGCCGAATAGAAGCGCTCAAGGCGGAACCCGACAGGATCGGCACTCACCAAAGACGCCGCACAGCCATCCCCCCAGAGGGAGAAGGTGAGGAGCTCCTCAAGGTCTTCGGTTTCCATGAAATGGAGTGAGCACAACTCAAGATTGACGATTAAGACTCGGGCATGGGGCTCGGAGCGGACAATGTGGCGCGCCAGCTTTAAAGCGTTCACAGCTGCGTGACAGCCCATGAATCCGACAATGGTCCTCTCAACGTTCGGCGACAGG
This sequence comes from Pseudomonadota bacterium, assembly GCA_039182345.1. GTDB lineage: Bacteria > Pseudomonadota > Alphaproteobacteria > Rhizobiales > Amorphaceae > Acuticoccus. Next base: position 1,996 of record JBCDCF010000564.1, on the reverse strand, counting down.
CCAGCCCTGCGGATCACCTCGAAATCCACCCCAGGGGCATAAAAGCCAGTGCATGTGGCGAGGATAAGGTGGGTGATTTCCGACGGTTCGATCCCCAACCGTTCCACCGCGGTGGCGGCAAGGTCGGGTCCATACTGGGCAAACAGCTCCATCCGCCTGCCTGTGGTGGGGAAGTCCCCACGCCGATAAACGCCAGCTTTGTCTAGGTTCAAGTCAAGATCGTCACTGGGCGCAAAGCACGAGTAGCGGGTCTCGATCCCACCGCGAGACGCCATTCTGGTGAAAAGCTTGCGGTGGGTCGGACGGTCGTCCAATTGACCTTCGGCGAACCGCAAGAATTCCTTGTGCGCTTCGTGCGGAGGATTCGCAGTCGCGACCCTGTTCAAATAGACGTCTGTCATCGTGCCACAGTCCTTCCGGCCGCTTGTGACGGCGTTTAGAACACTTCAATGCGCACTTTGCCACATGTATGGCAAGACTGTTCATTAAGCGGCCTATAACAAAACTGTGCCCGTCCTCTAGGCATACCTCATGTAACCGACAGCTCTCAAAGACGACCTACACGCTTTCGTTGTATCGTTTTGCCCCAATTAAGGCGACGGTTAGGCTGCGCGCTGCGGCCGCTCCGATTCCTCCAATGCCGTCCTGTAGCGGACCGCAGGATCGTCCTCGTTCAGCCGCACATCGGCGCGGGTCACGATGGCGCCCTCAGGCACATCGCGCACAAGCGTCACGTCCTGCCCCAGGCCGATGGGCAGCGCCCCTTCCGCCAACGAGCGTTCTGCGGGGATGAGCTTGCCCCACACCAGGTAACCGCCCTCCCCGTCCAGCGTCTCGCCTGCGGAAAGGTTGCGCTTGGCACAACAGACCGCATCGCCCGTAAAGGCCTTGGCGGTGCCTGTGGACTTGCCCTCGAGGGCCGCAGCGAGGATCGACACGTTCAACTCAAGCCCAATCAGGTGGAACGGCCGCCACATGGATGCATACCGCCCCGACGGATCGGGATCGAGGCCGTACTCGCCAAAACACCGTGCGGCATAATCGTTCGGCGCTTCGATCACCACGTAGACGCCTTGGCGGATGTGGTTGTGCACCCACCGGCCGTCCGTCTCCAGGCAGGAGACCACCTCCGTCAGCCCTTTGCCCTCCAGTCGACCGCCGTCCGCCTTGGGGCGAAGGACCGTTGCAAGATCATGGGCGCCGCAGGGGTGAAAGCCGAGCCCGTCCGAGGGGACGCCGAGGCCGCAGGCATTGGCGATGGCCGCCATCTCGATGCCCGACTTGGTGCCGTCCACGAAGGAGTTGAACATCTTCGGGTTCATGCCCCCGGCGCGCGCGGCTTCGGGGGAGATGTTGAAGGCCTCCCACACCGTGTCAGGCGTCGATTGATGGTAGTGGGGCGCGTAGATGGTGCCTTTGCCCGCGGCCGTCACATCAAACCCGCACGAGCGTGCCCAAGCCACCATCTCCGCCACGAGCGCCGGCTGGTCCCCATAGGCAAGGGAGTAGACAACGCCTGCGGACGCTGCCTCGCGCGCAAGGGCGACCCCTGCCAGGACATCCGCCTCCACATTGACCATGACCACGTGCTTGCCGGCCTGGAAGGCGGCGCGGGCGTGGGCAATGCCTGCCGGCGGATGGCCCGTTGCCTCAACGACCACATCAACATCATCGCGGGTAAGGGCGGAGAGGCCGTCGTCGGTGAACGCTGTGGCGGCAATCAACGCCTCGTCCCAGCCCACATTGCGGCAGGCGGCCTTCGCCCCATCCACCCTCAGGTCGGCGATGACGGTCACCTCCAGCCCCGGCGTCGTGGGCACCTGGCTCAAAAACATGGAGCCGAACTTGCCCGCCCCGATCAGACACACGCGCACAGGCTTGGTCCGTGCCCTTTCCGTCAGCGCATCAAACAGGAACATCAACGCCCTCCCTTTGGTGTTGGCGCGACACTAGCGCACCATCGGCTCGGTTTGAATCAAACCGAGCCGATGAAGAT
>JBCDCF010000563.1:0-3138 GCA_039182345.1 Pseudomonadota bacterium | reverse complement strand
GATGGACGAGAGTATCGGCACCGCCCCCGGCGAGGCTGTGACGCTTGCCTTCGGCTTTCCCCTTGCCGATGTGCCGGACGCCGGGCCCTCGCTCATTGCCTATGCCGCCTCGCCCGATGAGGCAGAGCGGCTCCTAGAAAGGCATCTGTCGGCGTGGAATGCGGCGGAAGGCTCGTTCAGCGCGTCTGCGCACTCGCCAGGCGAGGCGATCGCCAAAGCGCGGGGGCTACCGCCCGGAAAAGGGCCGGTGATCCTTGCCGACGTTCAGGACAACCCCGGCGCCGGCGGCACAAACGACACCACAGGCCTTCTGGCGGCGCTGGTGGATGAGGGGCTGGGCGGTGCGCTCCTCGTTCACATCGCCGATAAGGCTGCGGCAGATGCGGCGTTCAGCGCAGGCGTCGGCGCGCGCCTTGAGATGGGCGTCGGCGGCAAGGCCGATCCTGCCACAGGCGGCCCCGTGGATGGGCCCTGGCGGGTGGCCGCTGTTGGAGACGGACGCTTTGTGGGCGAGGGGCCGATGTACGGCGGCAATACGGTCGACATGGGTCCCGTCGCGTGCCTTGAGCAAAATGGCGTCCGCGTCATCGTCGCGGGGCAGAGGATGCAAGCGTCGGAACCTGCATTGGTGCGTCACCTCGGCATGGAGCCGTTCGACGTTCCGTACCTTGCGCTCAAAAGCTCGGTCCATTTTCGCGGGGCTTATCAGCACGTTGCGCGAGAGATCATCCACGTTGCCGCGCCCGGCCTTGCGCCCGTGGACCTCGACCGGCTCACTTTTTGCAAGGCCAGCCGCAGGATCGCCGGACGCACCGATGCGCTCGGTTGACGCCACATAACTTGATGACGAAGAAAGGGAGACAGCACCCCATGATGCAGCCCACAGGAACGCCGACCACCCGACGCGCGCCTTGCGCGGCAAACCGTTCGCGGCCGCTTGCCTCGGCGCTCCTTGCCGCCGTTGCGAGCGTTGCGCTTCTTTCAACGCCTGCGCTGGCTGGGCCTGAGGACAACAGCCTCACCATCGGCATCGGCGAGGAGCTGCCGGGTTTTGATGGCTACACCTCCACCTCGCGCGACGGCGTGGTGATGACCAGGCACTTGTTCGACATGCTGGTCTTCCGCAACCCCGACACGTTCCAATACGAGCCGCTGCTTGCAACATCTTGGGAGCAGGTGGACGACACCACCCTCGAATTCAAACTGCGCGAGGGCGTGACTTTCCACGACGGGTCCGCGTTCGATGCCGAGGACGTCGCCTTCACCCTCAACCACTACGCCGACCCAGAAGCTGGCGCCCGCAGCCAGGCGGCTGTCAGCTGGATCGACCGTGTGGAGGTGGTCGACCCGCTGACGGTGCGCATCATCTCCAAAGGCCCCTTCCCTGCCGCGCTGGAATATGTGTCGGGCAGCCTTCCCATCTACCCCTCCGACTATGTGGAGAGCGTTGGCTGGCAAGAGTTTTCCCAAGCGCCCATCGGCACGGGGCCCTATACGTTCACGCCGGGCGATGCGAACGCGTTCACCTTGACGGCCTTCGCCGATTACTTTGAAGGCGGCGGGAAAGGGACGCCCTCCATCGAAACCATCAATGTGCGCATCATCCCCGATACGGCCACGCGCATCGCCGAGATCATCGGCGGCGGTGTCGATTGGATCTGGAACGTGCCGGCCGATCAGGTGACCCAGCTCAACACACTCCCACACGTGACGGCCGAGCTTGGCGCCACCATGCGCATTGCCCTCATCGCGCTTGATGCTGCCGGCCGCGCCGATGAGAACTCGCCCCTTAAGGATGTGCGCGTGCGCCGTGCCATCAACCACGCCATCGACAGGGACACCATTGTCGAGGCGCTTGTGGGCGGCGACGGCGAGGTGGTGAACGTCCCCTGCTATCCGATGCAGTTCGGCTGCGATACCGAGGCCGCCACCGTCTACGAATTCGACCCCGATAAGGCGCGCGCCCTCCTTGAAGAGGCCGGCCATGGCGACGGCTTCACCTTGCGCATGTCCTCCTTCCGCGACCGCGCGCGGGCCGAGGCCGTCCAGTCCTACCTCGATGCTGTGGGGATCACCGCGAACATTCAGATGGAGCAGGCACGCGCCTCCTTCTCCGGCTGGCGCGAGGGGCAGATCGACGCCTGGTATGGCGACTGGGGCAGCTTCTCCATCGCCGACGCGTCCGCCTCCACAGGCAACTTCTTCAACGGCTCCACCAATGACGGCGCCATGGATGAGGAGCTGATTGCGCTGATGGAGCGCGGCACGTCGACGGTCGACCAAGAGGAACGCAAGCAGATCTATTCAGACGCCATCAAGAAGATCACCGAGGAAGCCTATTGGGTGCCCATGCACACCATCGTGATGGGCTATGCGTTCAACAGCGAACTCAACTTCACGCCGACGGTGGATGAGCTGCCGCGCTTCTTCACCGCCTCGTGGAAGTAACCGGGTGATGGCGATCGGCGCACGGGCGAAGGTCTGATGCTTGCTTTCGTCCTGCGCCGGTCTGCGCTTGCCGTGTTCGTGGTGGTGGTGATTTCGGTCATCACCTTCATCCTCTCGCACGTTGCCATCGACCCTGCCATGGGCGTTGCCGGCGACAGCGCCACGGACGAAGATCTTGCCGCGATCCGCATCCAGTACGGCTTCGACAGGCCGCTTCCCACGCAATACCTGTCTTATGTGGGCAACCTTCTGACGGGCGACCTTGGCCGATCCTACCTCACGGGAGAGCCTGTCCTTCACATGGTGGCCGAAAGGGTGCCTGCGACGGCGACCCTTGCGCTGCTGTCCATCCTCTTCGCGCTTGCGGTCTCCGTGCCCCTTGGCGTCTTGGCGGCCATGCGGCCCAACTCGCTGATCGATCGGCTGGCGTTGACGTTGGCGGTGGTCGGCCAGGCGATCCCGAACTTTTGGGCGGGCCTCCTCCTCATCCTCCTCTTCGGGGTCAACCTTGGCAGGCATCGCAAACGAGCCGAGTGTGATGGCCGGAAGCACGAAGTGTGCAATGGACCCTGAGCCGGAGATGGGCAGCCAGCCAAGGTTGACCCCGAAGAGGAGGATGAGGAGGAGGCCCGCCCAAAAGTTCGGGATCGCCTGGCCGACCACCGCCAACGTCAATGCCAGCCGATCGAT
>JBCDCF010000562.1:0-3141 GCA_039182345.1 Pseudomonadota bacterium | reverse complement strand
GCCACCCCTGAAGAGCTGACGGCCATGCGCGAAAGCGCCGCCGCCGAAGGCCGCCCGCCCCGCTATGACGGACGCTGGCGCGACCGCGATCCGTCAGAAGCGCCCGAGGGCGTCGACCCCGTGGTGCGCATCAAGGCGCCGCGGGAAGGGGAGACGGTGATCGAGGATCTCGTCCAAGGGGAGGTGCGCTTTCCCAACAAGGACCTTGATGATCTGGTGATCCAGCGCTCTGACGGCACGCCCACCTATATGCTCGCCGTGGTTGTGGATGATCACGATATGGACGTCACCCACATCATCCGCGGGGACGATCACCTCACAAACGCCGCCCGCCAGAGCATCATCTATGAGGCGCTCGGCTGGCCCGTGCCGAAGATGGCGCACATCCCCCTCATCCATGGACCTGACGGGGCAAAGCTGTCCAAACGCCACGGTGCGCTGGGCGTTGATGCCTACCGCACCATGGGCTACCTGCCAGAGGCGCTGCGCAACTACCTCGTCCGTCTCGGCTGGTCCCATGGCGATGAGGAGTTCTTCACAACGCGCGAAATGATCGACCTCTTTTCGCTGGAGGCCGTTGGCCGCTCCCCTGCGCGGTTCGATTTCACCAAGCTGGAGAACATCAACGGCCACTACCTGCGCCAGGCCGATCGTGAGCGGCTGTTGGACGCGCTGGAGCCGGTGATTGCGACCGCCGACGATGCCGCCGACCTTCAAGAAAAGCTGGACGCAGGCGGGCGCCAGAGGCTGGCTGTGGCCATCCCCTCCCTTGCCGAGCGCGCCAAAACCCTGCGTGAGCTTTTGGACAACGCCCGCTTCCTGTGGAGCGAGCGGCCCCTCACCCTTGAGGACAAGGCCGCAAAACTCCTGGAAGGGGAGGCGCGGACCCACCTTCGCGCCCTTCACACCCGGCTTGAGATCGTCGACCCCTGGGGGCCTGAGGAGATCGAAGAGGTGGTCCGACGCTATGCCGATGATGCCGGGGTGAAGCTCGGCAAGGTGGCCCAGCCTTTGCGCGCGGCCCTTACAGGCAAAGCCACCTCGCCAGGCATTTTCGATGTTCTGGTGGCCTTGGGGCGGGCTGAGTCCCTTGCCCGAATTGAGGACCAGGCCGCCTGACCAACAGGGCTACTCTAGTCGGCGCCCTCGGTCCGCACTTGGCCGGCAAGGGGGGTCTGCATTCTGGCAAGGCGAGGGGCGACGGCGGCAAAGAGGATCGTCATCACGAAGCAGTAGGCCGACAGCCACAGGGCCTGCTCCGGGAAGGGGTAGCCCCAGTCGATCAAAAGGCCTGTGACGCCTGGGCCGACGGCTGTGGCCACCACCATCGCAGCGGTTGCAACGGCCTTGATGCTGCCGATCCAGCGCGTGCCGTAAAGGGTGGGCCAAAGGGCGCCCACCAGCGTCACCACCACGCCCTGGCTGATCCCCGTGCCCACCAAGAGAAGATACCAGACCCAAATCCCCCCGGGCAGCGCCAGAATGGGGATGGCAAGGGCCATCGGCACCAGCACCGCGGGCAACACCTTGATGACGCCCACCTTGTCCAGCACCAGCCCCGCGCCAAGGGATGAGGCCACCGACACAGCGGCATAAAGGGGAAAGCCTAGCGCCATCATGGCAAGGTCGTAGTTGCGCACCTCGGCAATGTGCACCTGGTGGAAGAAGGCGCAGGTGCCGATGAAGGGCGGCGCCATCAGTCCAGGAAGCAGGATCCAGAACGACCAGTGGCGCAAAACCTCGCCGCGCGTCCAATGCCGTCCACCCATGCCAAGGGCGGTCTCATCGCCCCCCTCGCCGCCGGGCGTGCGGCCATGGCGCATCAACACGAACATGGTTGGCAGGACGGCGACCAGAAGGAAGGCTGCGACCATCACCCAGGCGGTCCGCCAGCCAACCAGAGCGATGGCCTCCACCGTCAAGAACGGCAGCACAGCCTCGCCAAGGGGAAAGCCCATGGCCGCCACCGCGATCGCCCTTGCTCTGTTGGCGCGAAACCAACGGGCCATGGCGGTCATGGCAATGTGCGTCATCATGCCTTGGCCGCAAAACCGCAGCCCGAACACGGCAACGGCAAGGGCGACGATGCTGTTGGACAGGGCCATCGTCAGCGCCGCCGCGGCATAGATGAGGATGATCACCGACGCCAGGCGCACCAAAGGCATAGTGTCGGCAAGGCGGCCGAATTGGATCAGGCAGGCGGCAGAGGCAAAGGTTGCAAGGGTATAGAGCCCGCCCCACGCCCCGTCCGAAAGGCCGTAGGTCTCGCGGATGAAGCCTGCAAAAAGGGCGATGAAGAACGTCTGCCCGAACGAGGACGCAAACGTCAGACCAAGCCCGTTGCCGAGCCACCAGGCGTTCTGTGAATAGAACGATTGACGCATCAAGGCCTTTCCATCCGCACGGCCCATAACGGACCCGGTCGACGCCTTTGACGGGGAATCATTCCTCTTGGGCCTTCAGGACACGCTCTGTCAAAGACGATCACCTGAGCGTTGCGTGGCAAGCGCGCGCACTTGCGGGTCATCGAAGGTTCAGATAGTCGAACAGCGAAGGAACAAGGCGGCATTCGCAGGTGAAGGCGGAGCGCTGGCGCGCCCCTGCCACAGACCGGCGAGTGCTGTCCTAATGACGGATGGAGCCGACGATGACCAGTGACCACAACGCACAATTTGCAGTCGGCGAGGAGACAGTGGACTACGATGTGGTCCACGGGACCGAGGGTCCCAGCGTCATCAACATCGCATCGTTCTACAAAGATACCGGGATGTTCACCTACGATCCCGGGTTCACGTCGACGGCCGCTTGCGAATCCAAAATCACCTATATCGACGGCGACAAAGGGGTGCTCTTGTATCGCGGCTACCCCATCGAGCAGCTGGCCGAGCACGGCGACTTTCTGGAAACCTGCTACCTCCTCCTCTACGGCGAGTTGCCCACCTACGCGGAGAAGCAAAAGTTCGTCTCATCGGTGACCTATCACACGATGATCCACGAGCAGATGAACCGGTTCTACGCAGGTTTCCGGCGCGATGCGCACCCCATGGCCATCATGGTGGGCTGCGTGGGCGCCCTGTCGGCCTTCTATCACGACTCCACCGACATTCACGATCCGCACCAAAGGATGATCGCATCCATCCG
>JBCDCF010000561.1:0-3158 GCA_039182345.1 Pseudomonadota bacterium | reverse complement strand
CGTACATGATGTACGGCACCCTTTTCATGATGGCCGGGGCCTACACCTTGTCGCGCGATGGCCATGTGCGGGCAGACGTCTTTTATCGCCTGTGGCGCCCGCGCTTTCAGGCCGGTCTGGAGCTGGTTCTCTACATCTTTTTCTTCTTCCCCGGCGTTCTCGCTCTCATCTTTGCGGGGTGGAAATACGCTGCGCGCTCCATCCGCTTTCAGGAGGTGAGTGTGATGAGCCCTGCGGGCGTGCCCATCTTCCAGTTCAAGGTGATCATCGTCGCGGCGGGCGTGCTCCTGTTCATTCAGGGGATTGCCCAGATCTGCCGGTGCATCTTGTGTTTGAAGCGCGGCTACTGGCCCGAGCGTGAGGCCGATGTCGAGGAGCTGGACAAACAGCTCCAGGATCCCTCCGTCGCCAACGTCCTGGCCCACGGGTCGGAGGCGGTGGACGTGGTCCGCCCCAACGAGCCCAAACGATAGAACTGTGGCGCAACGCCCCTTCCGCCCCCTCCCGCCTGAGCTGGCGCCCGCCCGTCTCGCCCCCATGAACGCCGCCAGGAGATCGTCCCTGTGACCGACCCCCAAGTCGCCGTCTTCATGCTCGGCTCGTTCATCGTCATCATCATGCTGGGCTTTCCCATCGCCTTCACGCTGATGGCGATGGCGGTGGGCTTTGGCTACTACGCCTATTTCGACGCCGACAGGCAGTGGCGCATCTATGACCGCCTCGTGGAGCAGGGCGAGGCCGGCGGCTTCGAGTTATGGATCGAGTGGTTCCAAGGTCTTCTCAACAACCGCATCTTCGATCTTTTGGTGAACCAGACCTACGGCGTGATGAGCAATGATGTTCTGACCGCTGTCCCTTTGTTCCTCTTCATGGGATACATTGTCGAGCGGGCGAACATTGTCACACGTCTGTTCACCACCTTGCAGATTGCCGCGCGCAACGTGCCGGGGTCCATGGCGGTGGCAGCGCTCGTCACCTGCGCACTGTTTGCCACGGCCACAGGCATTGTGGGCGCGGTGGTGACGCTGATGGGGCTCTTGGCCTTCCCGGCGATGCTGAACGCGCGCTACCGCACAAGCTTTGCCGCAGGCGTTATCTGCGCGGGCGGCACGCTCGGCATTCTCATCCCGCCGTCGATCATGCTGATTGTCTATGCGGCGACCTCCAACGTTTCCATCGTGCGCCTTTATGCGGGGGCGTTGCTGCCCGGCATGCTGCTGGCGGGGATGTACATCGTCTACGTCATCGGTCGCGCATGGCTGAACCCCACCATCGCCCCCAAACCCAAGCAGGAGGACATTGAGGGCGTCGGGCTTCTCCAGGTCATCGTCATGATGCTGACCTCCTTCTTCCCTCTGGCCGTCCTCATCTGTGCCGTGCTTGGGGCGATCCTGTTCGGCTGGGCCACACCGTCCGAGGCGGCAGCGCTAGGGGCGCTTGGCGGTCTCACCCTTGCGCTTCTCTACCGCGCACTCACCTGGGACAGGTTGCGCGAGAGCGTTTACTTGACCGTGCGCACGTCCGCCATGGTGTGCTGGCTGTTCGTGGGGTCGTGGACCTTTGCGAGCGTCTTCTCCTACCTTGGCGGCGAGCATCTGGTGGCCGACTTCGTCACCAGCCTCAACCTGTCGCCCTTGATGTTCTTGCTGCTGGCGCAGGTGATCATCTTCCTGCTGGGCTGGCCGCTGGAATGGTCGGAGATCATCATCATCTTCGTGCCCATCTTCCTGCCGCTCTTGGCCGTGTTCGACATCGATCCCCTGTTCTTCGGCATTTTGGTGGCGCTTAACCTTCAAACCTCGTTTCTCACCCCACCCATGGCGATGAGTGCGTATTACCTCAAAGGCATCGCGCCGCCGCACGTGCGCCTTGCGCAGATTTTCGCAGGGTGCATGCCGTTCCTGTCCATGGTGTTTGTGACGATGGCGGTCCTCTACCTCTTCCCGCAGATCGTGTTCTGGCTGCCCAACCTGGTTTACGGGCAATGAGCGTCCCGTTGTCGGCGGTGGAGGTGGCTGAGAAGGTTGCCTCGGGGGCCCTTGCGGTGAGGGACGTTGCCGAAGCCTGCCTTCAAAAGATCGAGGCGCGGGACGGAGAGGTGAAGGCCTTCGCCCATATCGACCCTTCCCATGTGCGCGCCCAGGCCGATGCGCTGGACCGCTACCGCAAGTCAGGCCGCGCCATAGGTCCGATGCACGGCGTGCCTGTGGCGCTGAAGGACATCATCGACACCGCCGATTATCCGACCGAGAACGGCAGCCCCCTCGACGCTGGCCGGCGGCCTGAGCGCGACGCCACCATCGCCGCGCGGCTGCGGGCCTCAGGCGCCCTCATCATCGGCAAGACGGTGACGACGGAGTTCGCCTTCCTGAACCCCGGTCCCACCCGCAACCCTCACAATCTCGGCCATACACCCGGGGGCTCGTCCTCAGGGTCGGCGGCAGCGGTGGCGGACGGGATGGTGCCCCTTGCGATCGGCTCGCAGACCGCAGGCTCCACCATCCGCCCAGGCGCGTTTTGCGGTGTGGTGGCCTATAAGCCCACCCACGGCACGGTGTCGCTGACCGGCGTCCTCAACCTGTGCGAATCCCTTGATACGGCGGGGATGTTTGCAACCTCCCTTGCCGATGCGGCGCTCCTCACAAACGCCGTCCAGGGCTACGACCCGTCCGACCAACGCACCCGCCCCATCGCCCACGATGACTTGCTGGCCGCTGTGCGCTCGGAGCCTCCCGTCACCCCCACCCTTGCCATGGTCAAAGGCCCCACATGGTCAGAGGCGTCCGAGGACACGCGCGGGCTGATGGACGAGGTGGCCGAAACCCTTGGCGAGCGTGCCGATTGGGTGGACCTTCCAAGGGCGTTCGACACCGTCATGGCCGCCCAGCGGATGGTCATGACCGTCGGTTTTGCGAAAAATCTGCGCCACTACTACGAGCGCGACGCTGGCGCCTTCAGCGACATCCTCAAAGAGGCGTACCTTGAAGGCGTTGCCCACTCCGCACGGGACTATCTGGCCGCGCGAGAGCTTCAAGGGGCGCTGGCGGGCGGGCTGAACGCTGTGTTCGACCGGTATGATGCCATCGTCACACCGTCGGCCATCGGCGAGGCGCCTGACGGCATCGGCGCCACGGGCACGGCCGTCTTCAACGCGCTGT
>JBCDCF010000560.1:0-3159 GCA_039182345.1 Pseudomonadota bacterium | reverse complement strand
CCTCAGCCTGTCGGCGTTGGGGTGCTGGGCGGCCTCGGTCACACGGGCGATCACAAAGGGTTTGAGGCCTGCGGCGCGGTCTTCCACCGCCTCTACCTCAAGACCGACGGCGGTCAGACCGTCGATGATCTCATCGGCGCTGGCGCCTGTTTCCAGATGGTCCTTCAGCCAGGACAAAGTGAATTTCATGACATTAACCCGGAACGCAAGCGGCGCGGGCGCCTTGGCGGCCCGCGCCTATCATCGTGTGGCCTTCGGCAGATTTGGCCCGTGGGAAGGGCCATCCCATGTTTTGGCCGTCAACGCCAGTCTGGTGCCTCAGACACCAAGGCTGTAGCCGCGGCTGCGCAGATAGCGGCGGAAGCGCGGCCCGTCGGTGGCATCGAAACGCTGCTGTTCGGCGACGTGGGCGGCTGCGATGGGCTCAATGTCCTTGGCCATGCGCGCGTTGAGGGCAGAGCAGGAGGACGCTGATGCGCGCTTATAGGCCGCCTCCAGCTGACGGGCGTATTTCTGGCTGATCTTGATGTGGCCGGCCTCGTGGATGACAGCGTAATCGCTGATCACGTCCCACTTGGCGGCAAGCTCAGGCGGGGCGCTGTCGCGCTGACGCCATTCGGGCAAAATCACCTCTGAGCGGATGCCCACGCGCCCGTCGCGGTTGAAGCGGCACACGCTGCCGGACTGCGTGGCCTCGAAATTGTGCAGGAAGGTGGTTTCCACCGCGGCGAAGGCCCGCCCTCGCAACCCAGGCACCTTAGGGCCGTGGATGGAGAGCGAGCGTTCAAGCGCACTCATGGTGCGGCCCGAAACTTTGTAGGTGCGCACGCTAACGTCCGTCGGCGGCGTGGCAATGCAGCTTGCAAGGACCAGCGCCAACGCCGGTACGAAATAGCGAAAAACACCCATCAGCGGCTAAGGCCTCAAGCAAGGGATGGTCGGTCGAGTGGGGCGAATCCGTAGTGGGAGAGCCAACCCCTGTCGGCCTCGAAGAAGGCGCGCAGGTCAGGCATCCCGTATTTCAGCATGGCAATGCGGTCGATCCCCATCCCCCAGGCAAAGCCTTGGTAGACGTCAGGGTCGAGGCCGCAATTGCGCAGCACCTGGGGGTGGACCATGCCGCTCCCCAAGATCTCCAGCCAATCGTCCCCCGTGCCAAGCTCCACGCCGTCGGCGGACCGGCGGCAGCGGATGTCCACCTCGTAGGAGGGCTCGGTGAACGGGAAGTAGGACGGGCGAAACCGCATGGAGGCGTCTTCCACCTCGAAGAACGCCTTGCAGAACTCCGTCAGCACCCACTTGAGGTGCCCCACATGGGCGGTCTCGTCGATGACGAGGCCTTCCACCTGGTGGAACATGGGCGTGTGGGTCTGGTCGCTGTCGCAGCGATAGGTGCGGCCAGGCGCAATGATCCTAATGGGCGGCTTTTGCGCCAGCATGGTGCGGATCTGCACGGGCGATGTGTGTGTGCGCAGGACACGGCGCGTCCCATCCTCCCGCTGCGGCAGGAAGAAGGTGTCATGCTCGTCGCGCGCAGGATGACCTTCGGGGAAGTTCAGCTTGGTGAAGTTGAGGTCATCGGTCTCAATGTCCGGCCCCTCGGCAATGGTGAAGCCAAGGTCGGAGAAAATGGCGATCAACTCGTCCATCACCTGGCTGACAGGGTGGATGCGCCCCTCCACCACGCCGCCCAGCTCAGGCTCAAGCGTTACGTCGAGGGTTTCATCTTTGAGCTGGCGTTCAAGGGCTGCAGCGTGAAGCTTTGACCGACGCTCGGCAATAAGGTCGCCCACACGCGTTTTGAGGCCGTTGAGGGCAGGACCCATGACACGGCGCTCATCAGGGCTCATGCGCCCGAGCGTCTTCAACTGCTCCGACACCACGCCTTTCTTGCCGAGCGCTGCCACGCGCACCGATTCCAGCGCTGCCTCGTCGGCAGCAGCGTCGATGTCGGCCGCGATCTTTGCCTCCAGCGCGGCAAGCTCGTCAGACTGGGGAGCGAGGTCCATCACATTCTTTCCTGAAACTCTGTTTACTCTACCAGACGGTTCAAGCTTGAGAAGGAAAGCCTGAGCCACCTCAAGGGGGTGTGACACGCGCAAAGGCTCGGCGTTGCCAAAGGGTGACACGCGGCACAACGCGCCTTGCCCAAGGCCGGTGCAAGCGGTATCGCTTTTGCGCCCGGCGCGGCATGGACATTGGCGTGCAAATTGCAACATAAGCATGGACTTGCAATGCCAAACGCCGGCGGCATGTCAGTACCAGTGAGGATGTATGGGCGCGGACACGCTCGCAAAATCCGTTGAGGGCACCGTGGAGGCGCCAGCCAAGCGGCCGACGCCCTTCACCATCATGGGCATGTCGGGCCTTAAACCCATCATCATGATGAGCACGGGTCTTGCCGTGGTCTATGCTCTTGCCGCCACCATCTGGTCAGGCGGTCAGGTCGGCCATGTGGCGCTGGGGGTGCTCGCAGGCCTCGCCCTGTGGACCTTCCTTGAATACATCCTGCACCGCTGGATGCTCCATTGGGAGCCGGAAAAGCCTGTCTACAAGCTGATCCGCAAGTGCTTTCCGAGCCACCGGTCCCACCACGATGCGCCCATGAACGAGCGCAAGAATGTGGTGCTCCAGTTGAAGATCACCGCTTACCTGTCCCTGGCCTTCACGGCCTTCATCATCGTGATTGGGGCGCCCGTCCTATGGGCGCTCTCGGTCAACGCTGGGGTGCTTCTGGGCTACCAGGCCTATGAATATGTGCATGTGGCCTGTCACCACCTTCCCATGCGCAACCGCTGGGCAAGCCTGTTGAAGCGCCATCACGCCATCCACCACCACCGCGACGAGACCGTGAACTTCGGCGTGACCACCACAATCTGGGACAGCGTCTTCCGCACCACCTACAAGCCAAGCGCCCAGACGGCCTGATTGGGTCTTGATTGAGAGGCCGCAACGGCGCCGTGCAAAGCCTCTCGCGCCTTAGTTCCATCATCCCGCGGAGAGGGGCTCTGTAAGTGTCGGCTCCACCGAACCGCGGAACACCGCAGTTCGGTGGAGCCAACACTTACAGAGCCCCTCTCCGCGGGATGATGGAACTAAGGCGGGAGTGGCTTTGCACGGCGCCCCTGCGGCCTCTCAATCAAGACCCAATCAGGCCGT
>JBCDCF010000559.1:0-3159 GCA_039182345.1 Pseudomonadota bacterium | reverse complement strand
GCAGGATTCGGCCGTAGCCTGTGGGGTCGGCGGCATCGAAGGCAAGGACGGCAATGTCCGCCCCGCCCTGGACGCGGGCAAGCATCCTGTCGACGGTTTCGGCGCGTACCAAAGGCGTGTCGCCGAAAAGGACCACCACGGCCTCCACATCGCTTGTGAAAGCGGCCTCCGCGGCAAGGGTGGCGTGGGCGGTGCCAAGCTGTTTGTCCTGAACGAAGACGGCCACTTCGGGGTCCAGCGCCCGCGGCCAGTCGGCACCTGGAGAGACCACGAGCGCCACCTCCCCCTCACCGGCGCTCCGCGCCGCGGCGTTCACGTGGGCGACCATTTCCCGCCCTGCCACCTTGTGCATGACCTTGGGGGTGTCGGAGCGCATCCGCGTGCCTTTGCCGGCCGCCAGAACCACACCAAGCGTTCGTTTGTTCACACCGTGACCCTTCGATTGTCCTGACGTCGACGACAGGCGCCGCGACGATCTTCACCACACCGGCAGATGACCTTGGGCACGTCTGCGACTAAGGTCCGCCCGCAGCCCATCGCGGCGGCACCCAACCGGTCTTTGCCGATGAGAGGATACGTCATGCGTCGTGCCGCCACCTGGTCCCTTGCCGCCGCCTTTGCGGCCACCGCCGTCTTTGCCACAGCCGCCCACTCGCGCGAGCCGACGGGCAACATCGTGGCCGACGCCTTCCTACGCACACTGGAGCAAAACGGCTACCAGGACGTGACCACAGGGACCGTCACCCGCGACAGCGGCGAGACTGTGCTGGCCGGCATCAGCGCCAAGAATGCCTCTGGCGCGGCCGTCACCATCGAAGAGGTGACGATCCAAGGCGGCCTCATCAACGCCGACAATGAACTGCGCGCAGAGGTCATCGTCTACACCGACCTTCAGATGGACGATCCTGCGGCGGGGGGGCAATCGAGCGTCGGGAAAATCACCGTCACCGCGCCGCGCTTTCCTGTCGGCGTCACCAGCGATGTGGCCCTCACCAGCTTTCTGGGCGAGTTTGATGCCCTTGCCCTTGAGAGTGTCGCGATGGCGGTTCCCGATGGCGGCGACATCACCGTCAAATCCATGACTGCCGAGGTGAGCGAGCGTGACCTTGCCGTTGCCGCCAGCGGCAAGTTCGCGGTGGACGACTTCATCCTCGATGTGTCGATGATGGACCCTGAAGCCGTCGCCCAGCTCAATGCCCTTGGCTATGACGCACTCACCATCGACCTGTCGGGCGATGCGCGGTGGGAGGCGCAGTCGGGCCGGGCCACGGTGTCGGACCTGTCGGTTTCGGTGGTGGACCTTGGCGGCTTGTCCCTCATTGCCACCATCGACGGCTTGACGCCCGAGAACGTCACCGCACTCAGCGCGGGGGTGAACGACTTCAACCAGCTCCTCACAGTTTTGCAGTCAGTGACCGTCGGCGCCATGACCCTCACCTACGAGGACGACGGGCTCACCAACAGGGTCTTGGACGCCACCACAAAGCAGACCGGCGAGGCGCGCCAGACGCTGGTGGACGGACTGTTGACGGCTCTTTCCCAAGCCACAGGTACCTTGGGGGACGCCGACCTTGAACAAAGCGTCCAGACGGCCGCGCGAACCTTCCTGAACGACCCCGGCACCATTGAACTGAACGCTGCCCCCGCCGCCCCCATTCCCATGGCGCAACTGATTGGCGCTGCCATGATGAGCCCGCAAATGGTCCCTCAGCTCCTCAACCTCACCATCACAGCACGCCCATGAACCACATCCTTGATGTGCCCGGCCTCAAGGTCGGGCATGCCAGCGACCCCAAGGCGCGCTCAGGCGTCACCACCGTGGTGATGGATGAGGCGGGCATCTGCGGCGTTGCCGTCCATGGCGGTGCGCCAGGCACCCGGGAGACGGATTGCCTTGCCCCTCACACGCTGGGGCCTGCCGTCGACGCGGTGTGCCTTTCGGGCGGATCGGCGTTCGGCCTTGCCTCGTCAGACGGCGTGCAGCGCGCCCTTGCCGCCCATGGCAGAGGCTTCGTGCTTGGCCCGCACAAGATTCCCATCGTGCCAGGCGCCGTGGTGTTCGACCTGTCCGGACCCCTTGCGGACTATCGCAGCCTTGGTGAGGAGAGCGTTGCAGCTGCCCTCGACCGCCCTGCGGACCTGTCCATCGGCACCGTCGGCGCTGGGACCAACGCCACCACAGCGACCATGAAAGGCGGGCTCGGCTCGGCGTCCACGAAACTCGCCTGTGGTGGGACCGTCGGGGCCATTGTCGTTGTGAATGCCGTCGGCTCAACGGTTGCAAGCAACGGCCCCTGGTTCCGCGCCCACCCGTTCGAGAAAGACAGCGAGTTCGGCGGACTGACCCCACCGCCTGAGGCCGAATGGTCGGCCGTGCGCACCAAGTTGCGGACCGAGGCAGGGCTCAACACCGTCATAGCCGTTGTCGCCACGGATATTGCCCTGACCCGTGGCGAGGCCACACGCATGGCCATGACCGCCCACGATGGCCTCGCGCTTGCCATCTGGCCGTCCCACACCCTGTTTGACGGCGACACGGTGTTTGCGCTGACGACGGAAAAGCGCCCCAAGCCCGCCTCGCCAATCGCGATGGTGGAGCTTTTTGCTGCCGCAGCCTCCACCCTTGCACGGGCCGTCGCACGGGGCGTTCATGCTGCAACGGCCAGCGAAGGGGACACCAAGCCCACGTGGGCGGAAACGGCCTCGCGCCTATCGGACTAAGGGCTGACCTACTCCGCAGCGATCAGCGTGGCGGCCCCTGCCCGGCGCGGCGGCATGATGTTCGTGGCAGGGCCTTCGTGGCGCTCAAGCTGCGTCAGGAGGGCTTTGCGACGGGTCAGCGCCTCCTCACGGTTTTGCGCCTTCACAGGGCCGAAGCCGCGCACGGTGGAAGGCACGCGCAAAAGCTCGCACAACAGGCTGTAGCGCGCCGTTCCGACCTTTTCGGCGGCAAGGGCAATGTCCTCAAAGGCCGTCGCCACCATCTCGCGCTCGTGCCTGCGCTCCTCAGTGCGGCCGAAGGGGTCCGCCCACGTCCCGCGCAGGCCTTTCAGGCGGGCAAGAACGCCGAGCACTGGGAAGACCCATGGCCCGAAGACCCGCTTCTTGGGACGGCCCGTGGCGGGGTCGGTGCGCGACAACAAAGGCGGCGCCAACATC
>JBCDCF010000558.1:0-3159 GCA_039182345.1 Pseudomonadota bacterium | reverse complement strand
GCCACCACCGCCACCGCCCTAGGCAGGTGGATTATGGCGGCTGCGACAGTGGCAACGGAAAGGTTGAATCCGGCTTGGGTTGCTCTATAGACAAGGACGGCCCCAATTGGGGTGCGCACCGCATCGGGCCCGATGCGGCGGGGGAAGAAGCCTGCGACCACGATCGCGCCTGCGGCCGCCACCAGGGCGGTGAGGACGATCAAGATGGCCGCCCATGGGTGGACCTCGGCAAGCACCCCCATTCACGCCTCTCCTTTGCCATTGCCTTGCAGCAGATATCTTATTGATATATCAGATGAGGACAACGGGGTCGAGAACGGCAGCAAGGACGTGGGCGCACAGACGGTTTATCGCGGCGATCGCACCATCGACGGCGTGGAGGTCACAGCCGACGGCGCGGTCCTTGATGCACGGCTCGATCTGAAAACCTACACCGATCACGGCTTCGAGTGGAGCTATGACGGCGACGGCCCGCGCCAGCTGGCCCTTGCGCTGCTTGCCCATCATCTGGGGGATGCCAAGGCGCTTCAGGAGGCGGAGCGCTTTTCAACGCGCGTGGTCGCCAACTTCAACAATGAGTGGGAGATGACAGGCGCCGACATCGACACGGCCCTTGCCAATATCCACGCAGGCGCCTGATCGGCGTATCAATCGGCACGAGGAGAACTGCTATGGAACTTGCGCTCAGCACAATGTCCGACAGGCAGCGTCGGTATCGGGAAGGGTACCGCAGCCGCATTGTCGGTTGGTACAATGGCTGGCTTCATGTGGCCATCATCTACACCATCGGCTTTGCCGCGCTCACCATCTATGTCCAGAGCATCGAGAACCTCAAATGGTGGCAGCTCTGGATTGTCCCTGTGGCGTTCATCGGCGGCAACTTCTTCGAGTGGTTCTTGCACCGCTATGTCATGCACCGGCCGCAAAAGCTGAGGGCGCTGAAAGCCATCTATACCCGCCACACCATGATGCATCATCAGTTCTTCACCGATGATGAGATGCGCTTTGCCGGCAATCACGACTGGCGCGTCACGTTCTTCCCGCCCTATGCCTTGGTGACGTTCATCTGCATGTCGGTGCCTTTGGCGCTTGTGGCAGGGTTCTTGTTTGGCCCGAACGTCGGCTGGCTTTTGATGGCCACGACGACGTCCATGTATCTCATCTATGAGTTCATGCACTTTTGCTGCCACGTGGATGAGAACTGGTTCGTGCGCAACATGCCGTTCGTGAACACCATTCGCAGGCACCACACCGCCCACCACAATCAGTCGCTGATGATGGAGCGGAACATGAACCTCACCTTCCCCATCATGGATTGGCTGTTCGGCACGTCCGACCTCAATCGCGGGCTCTTGGGTCACCTCTTCAACGGCTACGACACCAGCCACCTGAGGACCGATCTTCGCCGCACCGCCCGCACGCCCGATGGCAGGCTTCCCGTGCCGCCGGCGGCCCAACAGGTGCCTGCGGAGTAGGGATACCGATCGCCGGCCGCCCTTCAGGAGCGGCCGGCCCCCCAACGACAAGAGCTTGAGGCGAGGACACTAGGCGAGGATATGGCGGATAACGAGCGCAAGAAGCGCACCATCGGGGAAATCAGGGCGTCCAAATCCACAGGCGAGCGGATGGTCTACACCTCCGTGCCCGACTACACCTCGGCCCGCTGGGCGGAGGCGGCGGGGGTCGATGTGGTGGTGGTGGGCGACAGCCTTGCCATGGTCGCCCACGGTCACCCCTCCACCATTCCTGCCACCATGGACATGATGGTGCTCCACGCCGAGGCCGTGCGCCGCGGGGCGCCCAACACCTTCTCCCTCGGCTGCCTGCCCTACCAAAGCTACAACACCATCGACCGCGCCCTCACCAACGCCACGCGGATGATGCAGGTGGGCGGCTGCGATGCTGTCAAACCCCAGGGCGGGCGCAGCCAGCAGGCGGTCTTGAAGGCACTTGTGGATGCAGGCATTCCCACTGCCTCTCACATCGGCCTCGCCCCGCACAGAATTGCCATGTATGGCGGCTTCAAGATCCAAGGCCGCGACGTGGATTCGGCCATGGAGATCATGGACGACGCCCTTGCCATCCAGGATGCCGGCTGCTTCATGCTGGAGTTCGAGGCGGTGCCGGCGGAGGTGGCGCGCCTCATCTCGGAGCGCCTTGAGATCCCCACCATCGGCATTGGCGCAGGCGCCGGGACGGACGGGCAGATCCTCCTCTCCTACGACCTTCTGGGCGTCTTCACCGACTTCAAGCCGAAGTTCACCAAGCGCTACGCCAACCTCACGGAGGTGGCGGTCGAGGGGCTGAAGGCTTACGCGGCCGAGGTGCGCTCAGGCGCCTTCCCCGACGATGACCACAGCTACACCATCAAGCCTGAGATGCTCGACAAGGTGCGCGACGCGTTGGAGAAGCGCCGCCAAGTTTAGGTACTAGCGGCTAATGCGCGGGTGAAGGCGCGCGGGCCACACGCCTGTGCGCACCAGTTCCGAGGCCACCTCAACGGTGAGATCGGCCACAGCCATGGCCGCTTGCGGGCGCACACTGTCGCGGCGCGTTGCCAGATGGAGCGTCCAGGCAAGGCTCGGGCGTTTGACCTCGATGTCGTGAACGTTGCCTGCGTTGATCGCCGGCATCACCATGAAGGTGGGAAGGATCGCCGCAAAGCCTGATTCCACAAGGCTGATCATGCAGCCCAAGGAATCGACGTCCGCCTCCACACGCAGCGTCATGCCTTCGGCCTGCGCCGTTGTCTCCACAAGGCGGCGGATGGAGTTGCTGCGCGAGGGCATCACAAGATCGATGGCCGCAATGTCGGAGAAGTTGATGGCCTTGCGCCGCGCCAGAGGGCTGGTGGAGGCGACCACGAGGCGCAGGTCTTCAATGAGCAAAGGCTCGCTGCGCAGACCCGCCATGGGCTGAATGTCGAACAGGATCGCCATGTCGATCCGCCCCAACTGGAGAAGCTCCACCAGAGCCCCGCTCATAGCCTCCACCAAGTGGAGGCGAATGCGCGGGTGGCGGGACCGCACGCGTTTGAGCACCAAAGGACCGACGCCTGCCGCAACGGTGGTGGGTAGGCCGATGGCCACTTCGCCGCCGGGTTGTTCGGCCAGTTCGCGCAACGCTGTGCGGGTTTCGGCCACATCGTGTAGGATGTTG
>JBCDCF010000557.1:0-3169 GCA_039182345.1 Pseudomonadota bacterium | reverse complement strand
TCACAAATCGCGCAAGCCCCCTTGACGCGCGCGCCGGAACCGGTTTCGGGTGCGGCGAAGGGGTGATCCTCACCGCACCACGCGCCACCCAGCCATGCAAATGCCGCACGCGCGCCCGAACGTGTTGACCGGCGGCGCCAAACGGTGTGATCGCCTTTGTGTTTCAAACAGCGCTCGCCCTGCGGCAGAGCCTGCCATGGAATGTCCAACACTGTGCGCGGCCTGTAACGGGACGCGCGCCGACACTTGCCTTCGCGCGTCAGGAAACCGGCCATGGTCGCCCGCATTGTTCCTGTGGATCCGTTCGACCTCGTCGTCGTCGGCGCAACCGGTGACCTTGCCCGCCGCAAGTTGATGCCGGCCCTTTACCATCGCCTGCACGACGGTCAGATGCCCGATAACGCCCGCATCCTGGGCGCCGCGCGCCGCGACATGAGCGACGATGCCTTCCGCAACCTGACCGCAGAAGCTTTGGAAGAATTCGTCGGCGAGGAGGCGCTCGACCGTGATGCCGTCCAGCGCTTCCTCAGCACCCTCTCCTACGTGAAGGTGGATGCCACCTGCCAGGATGGGTGGGACCGGCTGCGCTCAGCGTTGAACGAAGAGACGGAGCGGGCGCGCATCTATTACCTGTCGGTCGCGCCAAGCGTCTTCGCTGATGTGGCGGAGGGGATTGCCGAAGCCGGCCTTGCCAACAACGGCGCGCGCATTGTGGTGGAAAAGCCGCTCGGCCACGATCTCACCTCCGCCAGACAGCTGAACGCCCGCTTTGCCGGCCGCTTCGACGAAGATCAGATCTACCGTATCGACCACTATCTCGGCAAAGAGACCGTCCAGAACCTGATGGCGGTCCGCTTCGCCAACGCCCTCTTCGAGCCGTTGTGGAACGCACGCAGCATCGACCATGTGCAGATCACCGTGGCCGAAAGTGTCGGCGTTGAAGGCCGTGGCCCCTACTATGAGGGGATCGGCGCCATGCGCGACATGGTGCAAAACCACCTCCTTCAGCTCCTGTGCCTCATTGCCATGGAGCCTCCGGCTCAGTTCGAGCCCAATGCGGTGCGCGATGAAAAGCTGAAGGTTTTGCGCGCGCTCGCTCCCATCGTGGAGGCGGAGGACGTTGTGCGCGGCCAGTACGCTGCCAACAACGGCACCCCCTCCTACTGCGCCGATGCGGGGGTGGAGGCGAGCAGCACCGAAACCTTCATCGCCCTTAAGGCGGAGGTGGCCAACTGGCGCTGGGCGGGCGTGCCGTTTTACATGCGCACGGGCAAGCGCCTGCGCTCGCGCATGTCTGAGATCGCGGTCCAGTTCAAGCCGACGCCCCACTCCATCTTCCCCGACGCGAGCGGGCGCATGAGCGACAATGTCCTCGCCATCCGCCTGCAGCCTGACGAGGGCATCCGCCTCAGGATGACCATCAAGGACCCTGGCCCCGGCGGCATGCGCCTCACCCCGGCAGAGCTCGACATGACGTTTGCCGACACCCTGGCCGCCACGAAACTGCGCATGCCCGACGCCTACGAGCGCCTTGTGATGGACGTTGTGCGCGGCGACCAGACGCTGTTCATGCGCAGCGACGAGGTGGAGGCCGCCTGGGCCTGGGTGGACCCCGTCATCGCCGCCTGGGAAGAGCGTGGCGAGCGCCCTGAGGCCTACGATGCAGGCTCATCAGGCCCCGAAGAGGCGCTGCGCCTCATCCACCGCGATGGCCGCCGCTGGCGCGAGATTGCCACATGAGCGCGCCTCACCCCCTTGCTGCGGCCTAAGGAGCCCCGAGATGCACGACACCATCGCGGCCGTGACGGACCGCATTGCCGAGCGGTCAGCCCCTTTGCGCACCCGCTACCTGGACCGCTGCCGCCGCGCCATCGAGGCAGGGCCGGCACGGGCGCACCTGTCCTGCGGAAACATGGCCCACGTGACGGCTGCCAGCGGCGCCGACAAGAGCGCCATTGCCAACGAACAAGGCGGCAACCTTGGCATCGTCACCGCCTATAACGACATGCTGTCCGCCCACCAGCCGTTCGAGCGCTTTCCCGATCTCATCAAGGCGGCCGCGCGCGAGGCTGGCGGAACGGCCCAGGTGGCAGGCGGCGTCCCTGCCATGTGCGACGGCGTCACACAGGGTCAGCCTGGGATGGAGCTGTCCCTCTTCTCCCGCGACGTGATTGCGCTCGCCGCAGGGGTCGCCCTCAGCCACAACTGTTTCGATGCGGCCATCTTCCTTGGCGTGTGCGACAAGATCGTCCCCGGCCTTGTGATTGCCGCGGCCACCTTCGGCCACCTGCCGGCGGTGTTCGCGCCAGCAGGGCCCATGACCAGCGGCCTTCCCAATGACGAGAAGGCGAGGGTGCGCCAGAAGTTTGCCGCAGGCGAGATCGGCCGGGAGGAGCTTTTGGCCGCCGAGATGGCCTCCTATCACGGCCCTGGCACCTGCACATTTTATGGCACCGCCAACACCAACCAGATGCTGATGGAGTTCATGGGCCTGCACCTTCCTGGCGCAAGCTTCATCAACCCCAACACCCCTTTGCGCGATGCCTTGACGGCCGAGGCCGCCAAGCGCGCCCTTGCCATCACCGCCAAGGGCAACGCCTTCACCCCCGCAAGCGCCGTGTTGGACGAGAAAGCCTTCGTCAACGCCATTGTCGGCCTCAACGCGACGGGCGGATCCACGAACCTTGTCCTCCACCTCGTGGCGATGGCGCGCGCGGCAGGCGTGGTGCTTGAATGGCAGGACATGGCGGAGATTTCCGCCGTCACCCCTTTGATGGCGCGCGTCTACCCCAACGGCCTTGCCGACGTGAACCACTTCCATGCCGCAGGTGGCCTCTCCTACATGATTGGCGAGTTGCTGGACGCAGGCCTCCTGCACGAGGATGTCACCACCGTCGCAGGCACAGGCCTTCGCGCTTACACCGAAGAGCCGCAGATTGATGGCGAGACGCTGGTCTGGACCGCCGGTGCCAGGAAGAGCCTCAACGAGGCCATCGTGCGGCCTGCCCACAAGCCGTTCCAGCCCACGGGCGGGCTCACCCTGCTTGATGGCAACCTTGGCCGTGCGGTGATGAAGGTGTCTGCGGTCAAGCCTGAGCATCAGGTGGTGGAGGCGCCTGTGCGCATCTTCCACAATCAGGAGGATGTGAAGGCAGCCTTCCGCGCCGGC
>JBCDCF010000556.1:0-3177 GCA_039182345.1 Pseudomonadota bacterium | reverse complement strand
GCGGTGGGTGTCAAAGCCCGACATGTCGAGGAAACCGACACGCGGCCCATCATCCTGGGCCATCGCTCTGCCGGCAGCAAAGGCGGAGGCAACGGCAGGCCCTGCCCGGCGCTCCATCTGCATGCCTGCCAGATCGTCCTTGAGGGCAGCCTTCATGCCCTGTTCGCCGCCCGTGATGCCGTCAAGCTTCAAGCCCTCGGCAAAGGCTTCGGCAAGGACGGGATCGGTGTGCTCATAAAGGTCCAGAAGGCGCATGCGCGTGTCCTGGGACGCGGCAGGAAGACCGGCCGGCAGGTACGTGACGACGTTCGCCTTTCCGCGCATCACCAAGGGCGTTGATGAGGCGGCGGCAAACCCACCCTGGCGGGCAATGAGGCTGTCCACAGGCATGGTCTCAATGGCACGGCCCAGCCAACCATCGCGGTGGTGAACGTCCGTCGGGGTGCCGTTTTCCAACACATCCTGCGCGGCAAAATGGGAGCGCTGGCGGTAAGGGGTGTGGACGGCGTGGACGAACAGCGCCTCCCCTTTTTTGTAGAGGTCGGCCACCGTCGGCAAGCGGCTGTTCAAAACGAAAAAGTCGTTCAGGCGGAAGCCGGCATTCTCGCCTGAGGTGGGCACGGGAAAGCGCTCACGCACCTCCTCATAGGCGGGGTCGCCGACGGGGGCGACCGCGGCAAGACCGTCAAGCCCGCCGCGCAGGATGACGGCGATAAAGCGTGGGTCGCGCGGGCCCGACGCAGCGGCGATGCGGGGAATGGACGCCCAGGCGGTGAAGGCCACACCACCAAGGAGAAAGCCGCGCCGTGAGGGATGATCGATCATCGCCTATCTCCTGTGAAAGGTGGGGCTCATCAACAACAACACGAGGCCTTGATAGTGATCCTCGGCCCGCACGATCGCCTCCTCCAGGAACGGGTCCAGAAGGTCCCCATAAAGGCTGTCGGCAAGGCCTTTGACGTCGCGTGTGGTGGCGTAGCGGCGGGAGAAGGCACGGGCAAAGTCCACCCGCTCCAGCAGGCTGTCACCGCCGAGGAACGCATTGTCGGCATCGGGCCAGCCGGCGGGAGATGGCGCGGACCAGATCTCATGGGCCATGGCGCGGCTTGCCTGCCTGATGAACTGGACAGGCACGTCGTTGACGCCTGTGGCACGGGCGGTGGCCACCATGAAGTCGTAGGGCGGCACGGTCTTTGCCGGCGGCGGCGTCCACGCATCCTCGTGTTCGGCAAGGACGATGGCCATTTCCCGCAGATCGCCGCCAGTGTCCCTATAAGCGGTCTCAAGATCTGCGATCAGAGCCTGCGATGCCGTGTCGCCCACAAAGTGGCGCGCGAGTTTGCCTGCAAGGTGCTTGGCCGTTGCCGGATGCTTGGCAAGGTCGGCGAGGATGGGCCGCACCTGGTCCGCGCCGCCGGCAGGATAGGTTTTGCCGAGGACGGTCCGGTAGCCCGGCTCATGCCAGCGCCGCGCAAAGGCAGGAGAGCGCTCCCTGGCGGAGAAGCCGCCGCGCCAGCCTGTGAGCGCCAAGGCAAGCTCCACCACATCGTCCTGGGTGTAGCCGCCGTTCACGCCGAGGGTGTGCAGCTCCAGCACCTCGCGGGCAAGGTTTTCGTTCACCTTCACATTGCCGCGGCGCCGGCCGGCCCGGCTGTTGGGGCCGATGGAACGCTGATTGTCCAAATAGTTTAGCATGGCCGGATGGAGGACGGCGGTGGACAGCATGTCCTCAAAATAGCCGAGCACATTGGCGCGGATGGCCTCGCGCTCGAACAGTCCCGTGGTCACCGCCAGCACGATGCCCATGCGAAAGTTGACGGTGAAGTGGTTGGACCAGAACAGCACCAACCGCTCCACAAACGGGTTGTCCGTGGTGGCCCCGTGGCGGAAGCGCCCGCCGATCTCCGCCTCCTGGATGCCGCGGCGCATATCGCGCCTGTCCTGGGCCAACGCCTGGCGGGCGGCCTCAAGCATCTCGCGGTTGTCGTCGGTGGCGTCGCGAAGGGTCCTGACGGCCTCGCGGAAGGGAAGCTGTGCGTTGCGGAACGCCTGGCGCAGGGTGTCATGATCCATCAGCGCCGGGTCGTCGGGGATGGCCGCGCCGTCCACGAAACACTGATCGCGCACATACCCCCGCGGATCGGAGCGGATGCGCGCAATGTCGTGAGGCTTGGGGCCTAGGCCGAACCGTGTGACGGCCGTCAGCGCGGCGTCTGCCTGCATCATTCTCTCCCCTCAAACGGCCGCAATGGTTCCTGCCGCACCCCGCTCGGGAGCGTCGTGCCGGAACGCTGACAGGCTTAGACCCGTCAACGTGAATGGCCGCTGAAACCATGGGCGCCGTTTGGGGCACCCATGGGACGCGCGGCTATTTCAGCGGCTGGAGGATCGACACATAGTTGGCGACCGCGGCCCCGCCCATATTGAAGATGCCAGCAAGCTCGGGGCTTGAGAGCTGCATGTCGCCCGATTCGCCGGCAAGCTGCATGGCGCTGATGGCGTGCATGGAAACGCCCGTGGCACCGATGGGATGGCCTTTGGCCTTCAACCCTCCAGACACGTTGACAGGGAGCTTGCCTCCCACCTCCGTCCAGCCTTCGTGGATGGCCCTTGCGCCGTCCCCTTCAGCGGTCAGTCCCATGGCCTCGTACTCGATGAGTTCGGCAATGGTGAAGCAATCATGTGTCTCCACGAAGGAGAGGTCTTCAAGGCTGGTGCCTGCGTTGGCAAGGGCCCTGCGCCAGGCTTCGCCGCAGCCTTCAAAGCGCACAATGTCGCGCTTGGACATGGGCAGGAAGTCCTGCACGTGGGCGGTGCCGCGAAAGGCGACGGCCTTCTTCATGCGCATGGCGCTGGATAGGTCGCACAAGACCACGGCCGCCGCACCGTCGGAGACCAGCGAGCAGTCGGTGCGCTTCAGCGGCCCGGCCACAATGGGGTTTTTCTCAGACTCGGCGCGGCAGAAATCATAGCCGAGGTCCTTGCGCAGCTGTGCGTAGGGGGTCTTCACGCCGTTGCGATGGTTCTTCGCCGCTATCGCCGCCAGCGCGTCAGACTGGTCGCCGTAGCGTTGGAAGTAGAGCCCGGCGATCTTGCCGAACACACCCGCAAACCCTGCCGGAATGTCGCCGTCCTCCGGCAGATAGGACGCCTTCTTGAGGTTCTCGCCGATTTCGG
>JBCDCF010000555.1:0-3181 GCA_039182345.1 Pseudomonadota bacterium | reverse complement strand
GAACTGGTAGTGGTAGTGGGAGCGCAGCCATGACGGCGCGTCCGAATTGCGCCCCGCATAGGCAAAATAGCCGCTGACCAGCGCAAGGAAGGGGATCGCAAGGCTCACCAGAAAGCCTGCGTAGATGAGTTTGGCGTTGAGAATGCTCGGCTTGAACCAAGGCGTTGGGAAGGCGCGCACGGGCTTCGCCTTGGCAGCGCTCGCGGCGTTCGGCTCGGCCTTGGCGCGGGGGTCGGCCCTTTCACCGGCACCGCCCACCTTCGGAACGCTTTGCATTGTGTCACTCATCCAACAACTCCAGAGCGTCGCGTCAGGCCGGCAGTGGGCGTGCTGCTGGCGTTTCAGGCGCGGACCATGCGCCCCGGGTTCAAAATCCCTTCAGGATCGAAGGCGGTGCGCAGCCGTTCCGACAACGCGCGCAGCCCCGCACTCTGAGGCTGAAACGTAGGGACGCTGGCACGGGTTCCGCTGGTCGCGCGGATCAACGTTGCGTGTCCCCCACCATTCTCAGCCACGGCCATGCGGATGGTCTTGGCGCCGGCATCGCCCTCGTCCAGCGTTTCGATCCACACCAAGCCGCCGGCCCAGTCAAGATAGGCGCGGCTGTTTTTAGGAAGATTATCCAAAATCGCAGGGCCTGCCGTCGGCGCCACCGAGACGCGCCACACCGCCCCGTTGGAGGTGGCAAACGGTTGAACGTTGCCCACAGCAGTCCAGAGCGCTGCCGACGCGTCGCCGTCGATGGCGTGGATCTCGCGGCCAGGAAAGAGCCCGCGTACGGTCTGGCTGCGTGCGGCGACAGACGGGCCGAAACCTTCAAGGCGGAGCACTGTCGCCGACCCTGACCCGAGCCCGAGTGGCAGCGTTTGTGCAATGTCTGCCGGCAGGTAGGCCGCGCCAGATGCATCGGCGGACGAACCCATCACCGTCGACATGGCGACCACCGCCTCCCCGGGGGCAAGGTCGGTCAGGACGAGGGTCGTCTGCTGCTCCGGTTTGGGGAGGACTTTGATGGTGAGTTCGGTTGCCACCGCCAGCGTACCCCAGGACCCGCATAACGCCCGCGAAAGGTCGTATCCGGTGACGTTCTTGACCACCTTGCCGCCGGCCTTGAACACATCCCCGCGGCCTGACACCGCCTCAACGCCCAGCATATGGTCGCGCACCGCGCCCGCCGTGACGCGCCTTGGCCCGCTATAGTTGCTGCCGAAGGTACCGCCGATGGTGCCTGGCCCGCCGCCGAGGAGGGCCGAGAGGTCAATGGGCTCGAACGCGAACATCTGGTTCTTGTCCGCCAGGGTCTGGGTCAGCGTCTCAAGGGATGTGCCTGGCCGCACGGTGAGGATCAGCTCCTCAGGCTCATAGGCAAGTATGCCTGACAGGTCATTGACGTCGAGGACGTAGGCGGTCTGCGCCGGCTCAGCGATCTTGCGCTTGGTGGCCCCTGCGATCACCTCCAAAGGCTCGCCGGCTTCAATGGCCCAGCGCACCGCCTCGCGCACCTCCTCGGTGGTGGTGGGGGAGAGCGTGCCTGTCATCGCAGCGCACTCTTCGGGAGGCTCATTGGGGGGCCTCCTCAGCGGGGGTGGCGCCGGTATCGTCAGCGTTTTGGGGCGCCGTGCCGTCCTCGGGGCACTTGAAATTCGCCTCCAGGATGAAGTGGAAGACTGCGGCCGTTGGCATATCGGGCGGGACGCCGCGCTCGATCACCACCGCCATCATGTCCATCATTTCCACCAGCGAGGTGGGGCGTACGAGGCAGTAGGGGCGGGGGTTGCCGTTGGCGACGGCCGCGTAGTTGTAGCCTTCGATCATGCCGGCGAGGAAGGACAGGCACAGATAGTTTTCCTGCGGCCTGTTGCCGGTCTCGTCCTTGCGGGCATCGCAATTGGCAAGGAAGTTCCCCGCCTGCTTGAAGTAGTCGCCCGCCGGCGCGGTCTGCGCGGCAACGGGGCCGGTGCCGCCGGCAATCACCCCGGCAGCAAATAGGCCGACGAGAAGGGCGGCAAGGCTGCGGCGCATCTAGAACCTCGGAATGTCGGGGAAGGGGAGATTGCCGCGGTGGACGTGCATCTTCCCAAGCTCGGCGCAGCGGCGCAGGGTGGGGAACACCTTGCCGGGGTTGAGGAGCCCATCGGGGTCGAAGGCGCACTTGACCCGCTGCTGCTGCGCCAGGTCGTCCTCGTTGAACATTTCAGGCATCAGGTCGCGCTTTTCAACGCCGACGCCATGCTCGCCCGTCAAGCATCCACCCACCTCCACACACAGCCGCAAGATATCGGCGCCGAAGGCCTCCGCCCGCTCCAGTTCGCCGGGGACGTTGGCATCAAACAAGATGAGAGGGTGGAGGTTGCCGTCGCCCGCGTGGAAGACGTTCGCGACCCTCAACCCGTGCTTTTCGGACAGATCCGCCATTCCCTTCAGAACGCGGGGGAGTTCGCGGCGGGGGATGGTGCCGTCCATGCAAATATAGTCCGCCGCGATGCGCCCGACGGCAGGGAAGGCAGCCTTGCGCCCTGCCCAGAAGGAGACTCGCTCCTCTTCGTTCTGTGACACGCGAACGTGGGTGGCGCCGTGGGCCCTTGCGATCTCCTCCACACGCTCAAGAAGGTGGTCCACCTCCACCTTGGGGCCGTCCAGCTCCACGATGAGGAGAGCGTCCACATCGCGGGGGTAGCCCACCTGGACAAAGTCCTCGGCGGCGTGGATGGCGGGCTTGTCCATCATCTCCATCCCGCCAGGGATGATGCCAGCGGCAATGATGGCGGCAACGCAGCGCCCAGCGTCCTCTGTCTCAGGAAAGCCCACAAGCACCGCGCGGGCCGTCTCGGGCGCCTTGAGGATGCGCACGGTCACCTCCGTCACCACACCCAGAAGGCCTTCGGAGCCCACCATGAAGGCGAGCCAATCATACCCCTCCTGGTCCAGATGCTTGCCGCCCACCTCGATCACCTCGCCGTCGATGGTGACGATCTGCAGGCCGAGGATGTTGTTGGTGGTCAGCCCATATTTCAGACAGTGCACGCCGCCTGAGTTCTCCGCCACATTGCCGCCGATGGAGCAGGCAATCTGCGAGGATGGGTCGGGGGCATAATAAAAGCCTTCATGGGACACGGCCTGGGTGATCGCAAGGTTCGTCACCCCTGGCTGGACGGTGGCTGTGCGGTTGTCGAAATCGATG
>JBCDCF010000554.1:0-3184 GCA_039182345.1 Pseudomonadota bacterium | reverse complement strand
GAGGACCGATGGGGGTCCTCGGCGCGTTTTTCGTTTCAGCTGCCGGTTGCGGCCGATTCGGGCCGCCTTCGCTGCGGCGTGCACCCTCGTGCCGGTGCCCTCCCGCCACCGCAAAAAAGCCGGCAAACGCTGCCCCTGCAGACCGGCGCCTGCGTGGTGTATGATGATGAGACCGCAAGGCTTGTGAAAAGGCGCGCCATGTTGGACCACACTCAGCCGATCCAGCGGCGCAAGCTGTCGGACGCGGTGTTTGAAAGGCTCCTTGCCGAGATCAAGGATGGCTCGCTCAGCCCAGGCGATGCGCTGCCGTCCGAGCGCGCATTGATGGAAACCCTTGGCGTCGGCCGTCCTGCCGTGCGCGAGGCCCTACAGTCCCTTGCTCGCATGGGGCTGATCGAGATCAAGCATGGCGAACGGGCCCGCGTCGCCTCCCCCTCCCTGGAGGGCATGGTGGTGCAAATGGGCGAGACCATGCGCCACCTCCTCGCCCATTCACCCGCCGATCTTGAGCATCTGAAGGAAGCGCGCGCCACCTTCGAGACCGAGATGGCCAAGCAAGCCGCGGCCAAGCGCACCGATGGTGACGTTGCAAGCCTTTGGGCGGCCATCAGGGAGCAGGAGGCAGCGGTGGAAGACCTGCCACGGTTTCGCGCCCTCGACGGCCGTTTTCACAGGGCAGTGGCGGCCATCAGCGGCAACCCCATCTGGCCGGCGGTGGCCGAGGCGGTCTTCACCTGGCTCGCCGACTTTCATGTGGACCTTGTCTCCGTCCCAGGGCTGGAGCGGCTCACCCTTGAGGAGCACCGCGAGATTGCCCGCGCCATCGAGGCCGGCGACCCCAAAGCCGCCGCCCGCGCCATGACCGACCATCTGACCCGCGCCAACGCCCTTTACCGGCAAGCCCACCTCAGCGGCTAGAGTGCCCGATCAGGGTCTGCAAAGCCCGTGACCGCTTCACCCTTGCCCGGCGCCCCCTGAGAGGCCGTGCCCGCGTCCATATCTGGCCAATGTCCTCATCGCGAGATCTGCCCAAGGTCGAGCAGCACGTGCGCCAGGTTGCAGGCTGTGGCACACTGGTCTAATGAGTATAGCAAGCTGAACCCTGCGAGAGTTCGGCACACATAGGCCCTTCGGCGGGGAGGGGATGCATGGGCATCCATCGCGGCGTACTCATCGGGTGCGGGTTTTTCGCGCGCAACCACATGCATGGTTGGGGCGACGCCGCTGAGGCCGAGATCGTTGCTGTCTGCGACCTTGATCGAACGAAGGCCGAGACCTTCGCCAAGGATTTTGGCATCGGCGCCGTTTACACCGATGCCGAGGCAATGTTTGCCGAGCAAAAACCTGACTTTGCCGACGTTGCCACCACGGTGGAATCCCACCGACCCCTCGTGATCCTCGCCCTCAGCCACGGCGCTGCGACCGTGTGCCAAAAGCCCTTCGCGCAGACCTATGCCGACGGCCTTGCCATGGTGGAGGCGGCCGACGCCGCAGGCAGGCCCCTCGTCATCCACGAGAACTTTCGCTGGCAGCAGCCATTGTTGGCGCTGAGGGCCGCACTGGACGAGGGGGTGATCGGCACGCCCACCTTCGCGCGGATCTCCTTCCGCCACGGCTATGATGTGTATGCCAATCAGCCTTACCTGGCGCAGACGAAGCGCTTTGCCATCATGGATGTGGGGCTGCACCTGTTTGACGTGGCGCGCTACCTCCTAGGCGACGCGGTCGACATCCACTGCCGCACCCAAAGCTTGAAACCCGGTATTGCGGGGGAGGATGCCTTCCTTGCCACCATCTGCCACACGAGCGGCGTGGTGAGTTCGGTGGATTGCTCCTTCTTCACCAAGATGGTGCCGGACCCGTTTCCGCAGACCCTGGCCTGGATCGAGGGCGATCAAGGCACGCTGGAGGTGACGGGCGACTACCGCCTGCGCCGCCACCACAATGGCACCGTGACCGATCAAGCGGTCGAGCCTGCCGTGCCATCCTGGGGCGGCAAACCCTGGCACGCGGTGCAAGATTCGGTGGCCGCGTTCGAGCGCCATGTGTGCGAGGTGTTGGACGGACGGGCCGAGCCGCAGCCTTCAGGTGCCCACAACCTCACCACCCTTGCCATGGCCCTTGCCGCCTACCGCTCGGCCGAAACGGGCCGATCGGTGAATGTGGCGGACTTCATTGCCGAAGGGGCTGTGATTTGAACGAGAGGATTGAGGCCGACTACCTGATCGAGACCGCCTATCCGCTTCAGGATGCTGCGGCCTCCATGGCGGGCGAGCAATCCTCAGGCACCTTCGTCCCTGTCCCCGGTGAAACGGCGGAACTGAGAGCCCGCTCCGCCGCACGGGTGGAACACCTTGAAGACCTTGGCCCTGTGGACACGCCCTCGCTCCCTGGTGCGGGCCTTCGCAACGCGCCCCACCGCCAGGCACGGGTCACGCTCTCCTGGCCCCTTGCCAACATGGGTCCGTCGCTGCCCAACCTGATGGCGACGGTTGCCGGTAACCTTTTCGAGTTGAAGCAGTTTTCCGGCCTGAGGCTTCTCGACATTCGCCTGCCCAACGCCTTTGCCGACGCCTACCCAGGCACCCGCTTTGGCGTTGAGGGCACACGCCGGCTCTCAGGTGTCGTGGGCCGGCCGCTCATCGGCACCATCGTGAAGCCGAGTGTCGGCTTCACGCCGCAGGAGACGGCGGACCTTGTGGCGACCCTTTGCGCGGCAGGGATCGACTTCATCAAGGATGACGAGTTGCAGGCCGACGGCCCCACCTGCCCGTTCCCTGACAGGGTGGCGGCGGTGATGGCCGTCATCAACAGACACGCCGAACAGACGGGCCAGCGCGTCATGTACGCCTTCAACCTCACCGGTGAGGTGGATGAGATGCGCGCAAGGCACGACCTTGTGGAGGCGGCCGGCGGCACCTGCATCATGGTGAGCCTCAACTCGGTAGGCCTGTCAGGCTTTTCGTCCATCGCACGGCATGCGCGGCTCCCGATCCACGCCCACCGCAACGGCTGGGGGGCGTTGTCGCGCCATCCGATGCTGGGGTTTTCCTACGTGGCGTGGCAGAAATTCTGGCGGCTTGCCGGGGCCGACCACATGAACGTCATCGGCCTCGCCAACAAGTTTTGCGAGGACGATGACAGCGTTGTCGCGTCCGCCCGCACCTGCCTCACACCGTTGTTC
>JBCDCF010000553.1:0-3197 GCA_039182345.1 Pseudomonadota bacterium | reverse complement strand
TGCGGCAGCGGCCTCATCAAGGCTGTTGGCGCGGCCGAAGGCAGGGCGTTGGACAAGGCGTTCCTTATAGGCGGTGAACGCGGGTCGCTCGTCCACGGTCTTGAACATCATCCCGTAAAGGAGCTGTGAGCCGCCATAGATGTCGGCGGCCGAGAAGGTGTCGCCCGCCATGAAGGTGGAGGCTTCAAGGTGCGCCTCAAGGGTGTCGAGCGTGGTCTCGATGGACCCATAGCCCAGCTGCCGCGCCTTGTCGGCGGGCGGCACGAGGCCGATGCCCCTTGCCGTCAGCGCGCCTTCCAAGGGGCCTGCCGCGAAGAACATCCAGCGATAATAGGCCGCACGCTGGTCGAGGGGCGGGGCCAGCTTGGCCTCGGGAAACGCATCGGCGAGATAGGCGCAGATGGCGGCTGTCTCCGTCACCACCCGGTCGCCATGGGTGAGGGCAGGGACCTTCCCCATGGGGTTGATGGCACGGTAGGCGGGCGATTTCATGCCGCTCTGGTAGTCAAGGATGGTCACCTCGTAAGGCGCGCCCACCTCCTCCAGCATCCACCGGGCAATCCGCCCCCGCGACATGGGGTTCGTGTAGAGCGTCAATGCAGCCATGGAGCCCTCTTTGTGCCGTTTCAACGGACCAGAGGGCGCCTGCCACCGCTGATGCGAGCGCCCGTCCGAGGAGACGGGACGCCCGTTAGGCCGGCATCGCCCTAGTCCATGCGCAGGACCACCCTGCCATCGATCTCACCTGCTCTCATCCTGTCGAAGATCGCGTTGATGTTGTCCAGGGTGTCCCAGGAGAAATGCGACTTCACCGCACCTTCGCCGGCAAAGGCGAGAGATTCGGCAAGATCATTGCGGGTGCCCACAATGGACCCGCGCACGGTGATCCTTTGCAGAACGATCTCGAAGATGGGGAGCGGGAATGAGCCTGGCGGCAGGCCCACGAGCGACATGAAGCCGCCGCGCCGCAGCATCGCCACTGCCTGCGCGAAGGCGGCGGTGTTGGCTGCCGTTACCAGAACGCCGTGGACGCCGCCCATTTGCCGCTTCACTTCATCGGCAGGGTCGACGTCGCGCGCGTTCAGCGTCACGTCGGCGCCAAGGGCCCGCGCAAGGGCAAGCTTCTCCTCAGCAACGTCCACCGCCACCACGTGAAAGCCCATGGCTTTGGCGTACTGCACCGCCATGTGGCCGAGCCCGCCAATGCCTGAGATGGCCACCCATTGGCCAGGCTTCGCCTCAGTCTCCTTCAGCCCTTTGTAGACGGTGACGCCCGCGCAAAGGACCGGTGCGGCGGGGCCGAAATCCAACCCGTCGGGCAGATGGCCCACATAGTTGGCGTCAGCGCGCACATACTCAGCGTAACCGCCATCCACCGAGTAGCCTGTGTTCTGCTGGCCTTCGCACAAGGTTTCCCAGCCGCCCACGCAGTGATCGCAATGGCCGCATGCGCTGTGAAGCCAGGGCGCGCCGATCCTGTCGCCCTCTTTGACATGGGTGACGCCGGCGCCGACCGCGGCCACCTCGCCCACTCCTTCGTGACCAGGAATGAACGGTGCAGTGGGCTTGACCGGCCAGTCGCCCTCGGCGGCATGAAGGTCCGTGTGGCACACCCCAGACGCGCGCACACGCATGAGGACCTGACCCGGTCCCACCTCAGGAACAGGCACCTCCCGAATGTCGAGCGGTTGGCCAAGGGCGGTGACCACCGCCGCCTTCATGGTCTTCGGCAAAGCCATAGCTTTGTCTCCATCGGGAGCTTTGCCGGCGCCAAGGGTGGTGTCGGCCAGTTGGCCCGCGACCGGGGAGACGGCAAAGCATCAGAAAGGAACACGATGGGCACGAACTGGCCCACGCCTTCACTAGCGGTTGTGGCCCGCAACCGCTTTGATGTTGGTCAATCCTAAGCTGGGCAAGGAAAGGGAATCAGCAGGCGCGCGGGGCGTTTCTGCGATAGCAGCGGCGCAGGCACCGCCCCTCCCGCCGCTCGCCGCGACAAAACCGTTCGCACTGGCGGGCAATGTCGGAGCACACGTCGATCCCAACGGGCGGGCGCACGCCAACGGCCCTGCAAGAGCCTTGTTCGTGGCGATGAAACCAGCCGCGGTCATCAAAGAAGGTGCCCACGTGGCAGCCGTGAATTTTGGTGATGGGTGAGGCGGTGCGAAGGCTCTCGGCCGTCAAAGGTGCGGCATGGCCGTGTCCGGGGCCTGCCATGCCCATCAGCCCCACAAGCAACAGAATACTCAAAACAGCGCGCGTCACCATCAGATCGCGGTACACCGCACCGCCCGTCCTGTAAAGCCGGGCGTGTTTGGCGGGCGCCGTCAGCCCCTAAAGGGCGCTGGTGTGGGCAAACACGCGGTTAAAGAGGGCATCCACGTGCTTGAGGTGCGCGGCTTCGTCGAAAGCAGCATCGATGGCCTGCCTGTCGAGGGCCGCTTTGATGTCGGGATCGGCCTCAATCAAGGCACGGAACCGCCCCTTGCCTTCGTGGGCGGCCATGGCGTTGCGCTGGACCATCTTGTAGGCGTCTTCCCGCGAGACCCCTGCCACCGTCAGCGCCAACAGCACCTGTTGGGAGTGGACGAGGCCACCGAGGGCATCAAGGTTTTCCGCCATTGTCTCAGGCTTGATCACAAGACCATCGATGACGCCTGTCAGCCGCGCCAACGCAAAGTCGAGGGTGACTGTGGCGTCAGGGCCGATCATCCGCTCCACGGAGGAGTGGGAGATGTCCCGCTCGTGCCAAAGGGCAACGTTCTCCATGGCGGGGAGGGCGTAGGCCCGCACCATCCGCGCCAGCCCTGTGAGGTTTTCGGTCAGAATCGGGTTTTTCTTGTGGGGCATGGCGGAGGAGCCTTTTTGGCCTTTGCCAAAGGCTTCTTCCGCCTCGCCCACTTCGGTGCGTTGCAGGTGGCGGATCTCCACCGCCAGCCGCTCCACCGAAGAGGCCACCACGGCAAGGGCGGCAAAGTAGGCCGCATGCCTATCGCGGGGGATCACCTGGGTGGAGATGGGTTCGGGCTTCAGGCCCATCTGCCGGGCCACATGGGCCTCCACCTGCGGGTCGAGGTGGGCAAAGGTGCCCACGGCGCCTGAGATGGCGCAGGTGGCAATCTCCTCCTTGGCGGTGATGAGGCGTGTGCGGGCCCTGTCGAACTCAGCATAGGCCTGAGCAAGCTTGAGGCCGAAGG
>JBCDCF010000552.1:0-3216 GCA_039182345.1 Pseudomonadota bacterium | reverse complement strand
TCCCTTACCACCTGCGCTCAAAATGCAACCGGCCCGCGCGTGCTCCATCAAGCGTCGCGCAGGCCGGACACAAGCTTCCAATCGATCCGTCGGACGTAGGCCTTAAAGGCGCCTACACGTCGGTGATCAGGAAACGGCGCCGTTCTGGTGTGTGCTCACGGCGCAATCCCACATCCGCCAGCTGCCTGTCGGACAAGGTGGCGATGGACGGTGGTGCGGGTTCTGCCAAACGGCCCAGCCACGAGAACAGGGCAAGGATGGCCCGTGTTGCCGCCTCCACCACGGGACGCAGGGACTGGGCGGGCGCTTCGGTCACAAGATGAAATGGGGTCATGATCATATCGCTTTCTGGCAAAGGGTGGCGAACATCCGACGCCGATAGAGGCCGACCCCGTCACCCCTTACGCGCCAGGCGCTCAAAGGGTTGGGGGTGACCTCTCGCCGGACGGATCGCACCGGGTTGAATGGTGATCATGAGATGGGCCGCCCGCGCGAACGCTGCCGAGGAGCGAGCGTGAATGTCGCGTGAAAACGCCATGGTGGACCGCATCTCAACAAGGCGTGAAACGTCGGGCCGTTGTGATCTATCATTGTGGTGCGGTCGCCCGTGCGGCCGTAACGCCGCACACGGCAGGGCCGCGCACACAGGATCACCCATGACCCTCATTTCCAAGAACGACATCCGCCACAAGCTCTACGATTCCACCTTCGCCGCCCGCGACCTTGCCAAGCCGCTGCCCAAGTACGCCTTCCCGGGCGAAGAGCAGAACGCGCGCGACATCCTCCAATTGGTGGAGGACGAGTTGTTCCTGGACGGCAACCCCAGGCAAAACCTCGCCACCTTCTGCCAGACGTGGGAGGAGCCCGAAGTGCACCGCCTGATGGACGTGTCCATCGACCGCAACATGATCGACAAGAGCGAATATCCCCAGACCGCTGAGCTGGAGGTGCGGTGCGCCCACATGCTGGCCGACCTGTGGAATGCCCCTGACGGGGCCGATGCCATCGGCACCTCCACCATCGGCTCGTCCGAGGCGTGCATGCTGGGGGGCGTTGCGGCCAAATGGCGTTGGAAAGCGCGCCAGGCAGCCGCTGGCCGGCCCCTTGGCCAGCCCAACATCGTGTGCGGGCCGGTGCAGGTGTGTTGGGAAAAGTTCTGCACCTATTTCGAGGTGGAGAAGCGCCAGATTCCCATGGAGCCCGGTCGCTATGCCATGGACCCTGAAAGGATGCTGGAGGCGGTGGACGAGAACACCATCTGTGTGGTCCCCACCTTCGGCGTCACTTACACCGGCCACTATGAGTTTGTGAAACCCTTTGCCGAGGCGCTGGACGACCTTGAAAGGCGCATAGGGCTTGACGTGGACATTCACGTGGACGCCGCCTCGGGCGGGTTCCTCGCCCCCTTCTGCGCCCCCGACATTGAATGGGACTTCAGGCTCGACAGGGTGAAGTCCATCTCCACCTCCGGCCACAAATACGGGCTCGCCCCTTTGGGCGCTGGGTGGATTGTCTGGCGCGACAAGGCGGAGCTGTCGGAGGACCTTGTGTTCTCCGTGCCTTACCTCGGCGGCTCGGTGGGCACCTTTGCCATCAACTTCTCACGGCCTGCCGGGCAGGTGATTTCCCAGTACTACCTCTTCAACCGTTTGGGGCGCGAAGGCTACCAGCGCATCCAAAACGCCTGCTACGAGACGGCCCAGTTCATTGCTGCAGAGGTGGGAAAGCTCGGCCCGTTCGAGTTCATCAATGACGGCAATCCCGAAAAGGGGATCCCCGCGGTGTGCTTCCGCATCGCTGAGGGGCACACGCCGCCATACTCCCTTTATGATCTGTCGGCCAAATTGCTGGAGCGGGGCTGGCAGGTGCCCGCCTTCCAACTGATTGACAAGGCCTCCGACATTGCCGTGGTGCGCATCATGGTGCGCCAGGGGGTGACCATGGACATGGCACGCCTCCTCCTCGACGATCTTGAGCGGGCCATCGCCCACTTCAGCGCCCATCCCCCTTCCTACCGGATGAGCGAGGAGGAACGGGGCAGCTTCACCCACAACTAAACGCTTGTGACCGCGCCAACCGAGGGGTTCGTGTGGTAGGCATGGGAAAGAGTTGCGGCACGGCACCTTGCACAATGGGTTTGCTGACCGCAGTTCTGACAGTGATGACCCCGCTGGTTCGGCGGGGCGCCGGAGGTGGGCGACAGCACACGTGATGGGCGCAAGACTCCACATGATCTTGGATGCTGCAGGCGATCCGCTCGCCGCCCTCGCCTCACAGGTGGATGGGTTTGCGAGCGCGCAGGGCCTCAGCGCCAAGGCCCGCTACACGCTGGACCTTGTCCTTGAGGAGTTGATCACCAACGTGGTCAACCATGGCGCAGGGCCTGAAGGGGCAGACGTGCACGTGACGTTGTCAGGCGAAGACAGGACGGTGGTGGGGACCGTTTCGGACAATGCGATGGCCTTCGATCCCCTTGCCATGGCGCCGCCCGACACCTCCTCATCCTTGGAAGAGCGTGCCGTGGGGGGCCTTGGGGTTCACCTCGTGCGTACCCTTGCCAATGAGGTCAGCTACGCCCGCGAAGGGGACCGCAACGTTTTGCGGTTCACCGTTACCGACGAAGAAACAGAGGTCAGCCGATGAGCCATCTTGCCACCCAACAGGAAACGGTCGGCCCGGTCACGGTTTTGTCGGTGTCGGGCCGCGTGGATAGCGCCAACGCCAAGGAGCTTGAGACGGAGGTCGTGCAGGCGGTGGAGGCGGGCACCGCGCGCATGGTGTTCAACTTTTCCGACCTTGACTACATCTCAAGCGCCGGTCTGCGCGTGGTCTTGATTGCCGGCAAGCGCCTCAAAGCTGCCGGCGGCGGCATGGCCCTTTACGGCCTCAACCCCACCATCAAGGACGTCTTCGAAATCTCAGGCTTCATGAGCCTGTTCGAGGTGAAGGCCGACAGAGACGCCGCCATTGCCGCCGTGGGGTGAGCAACACCACGAACTCCACTACGGACGGGCTTATGGGTTCGCGATCTGCGCGCTAGACAAGGGCATGGTGGTCGCCATTGCCGCCCTCAGGCAATGCAGGACGCGACCGGCTGGCGGCGATGACGCGCGTTGACGTTGCGACCTATGACGCCGTCGACGTGGTGCCCTATGACCGGCTGCTTGGTACGGGGGCGAGCCGGTTTCATCGCGGTGGCCCGATGTGGCCTGATTG
>JBCDCF010000551.1:0-3220 GCA_039182345.1 Pseudomonadota bacterium | reverse complement strand
CCACCCATAGCCAGGGCCGGCGCGGTGTCGCCGCCACCGTCGCGGTGGAGAAGATTGTGGGCGCGGCTGCCGAGCGTGGCGAGACCCTCGCCGCTCTCCAAAAGCTGGGGGAGCGGGTGAACGCTGCCTCAGGCACCATGGGCGTTGCACTCACCAGCTGCATCGTCCCCGAGGCGGGCAAGCCCACCTTCGAGATTGCCATGGACGAGATTGAGATTGGCGTTGGCATCCACGGCGAGCCTGGCCGACGGCGCGAGTCCCACCGCCCGGCAGACGCCATCGTGGACGAACTGTTCGAGGCCATCGTCAAAGACATCGACGCCGGTTCAGGCGACCACCTTCTCGTCATCGTCAACGGGATGGGCGGCACCCCTCTCTTGGAACTTTACCTGATGTTCGACGCGTTGGTGCGCCGTTGCGACAAGGCAGGGCTCACCATCGCACGCTCGCTTGTGGGCAACTATTGCACCTCTTTGGAGATGCAGGGCTGCTCCATCACAATGACAAAGCTCGACGAGGAAATGACGGTCTTGTGGGACGAACCCGTGCGCACCGCCGCCCTCCACTGGGGCTGACGCGGCGCGCACGGTGGGACGTCAGCGCCGCGCGATGGCGACGGTTTGCTC
The DNA here is from genome assembly GCA_039182345.1 of Pseudomonadota bacterium. GTDB lineage: Bacteria > Pseudomonadota > Alphaproteobacteria > Rhizobiales > Amorphaceae > Acuticoccus. The sequence goes on along the minus strand of JBCDCF010000551.1, from coordinate 2,594 downwards.
TTCGATGAGCGCGTTGATCCTGTCCCGCTCGCTCTTGAAGGCCACAAGGGCATCGCCTGAAAGTTCGCGACCGCGGCGGAGGCGAATCTTCAACGGGTTCACGTGGCGCCCGTTCACCCGCACCTCATAGTGAAGGTGAGGGCCGGTGGAAAAGCCCGTGGACCCCACATAGCCGATCACCTGGCCTTGCTTGACCCTGACGCCTGGGCGGATGCCCTTGGCAATGCGCGATTGGTGGGCGTAACCGGTCTCATACCCGTTCTTGTGGCGCAGCGAGACCCAGCGGCCGTAACCGGCGCGCCAGCCGGCCTGCTTCACCACACCATCGCCGGCAGCATAAATGGGTGTGCCCCTGGGGGCCGCCCAGTCCACGCCCTTGTGCATCCTGCGGCGACGCAGGATCGGGTGGCGCCGCATCCCAAAGCCTGAGCGGAAGACACCGCGCGCCATGGGTTTGCGCAGCAGGAACTTGTCGCCCGTGCGCCCGTCTTCATCATAGTAGTCGGTGCTGCCATCCTCGGCGCGGAACCGGTAGAACCGCCGCTCAACGCCCGCCGCCGTCAGCGAGGCGTACAAAATCTCCGGCGGTCCTTCACTCTCTTCCACCGCCGAGTAAAGGACGGTGAGGCGATCACCCGGCCGCACCTGCGCGTTGAAGTCCACATCCAGCGAGAAGGTGCCAAGCAGGCTGTGGCGCACAGGCTCGGGCAGATCGTGGTTCAGCGCGGTTTGGTAAAGGCTGCGATAAATGCTCGGCAGGCGCTCTTTAGAGGAGGCCACCTGTACATCGTCCACCACAGGGGGAGGGCCCGGAGGCGCCTCGCCGAGGACGAAGCGACCGTCATCGGTCATCGCCACCGTCGCGACGTGCTGGTCCTTACTATAGATGGAAAAGCGCCCTGGCCTGCGGCGAGCCTCTTCCCCTTCAGTCTCATCCAGCTGGAAGGCGATGGTCAGCACCTGGCCCGGGCGCAGTGTTGCCACGCCAAGCCGCGACAGCACACCGTCAATGGCGGTGATGTCATCGGCCGCAACGCCGCTGCCCAGCAGGATCTTCGACAAGGTGTCGCCTGGCTGGACCAGTTCGATCAGGTCAGTGTTGGCCTCGGTGCCGATCTCCCCTTCCGACGTTTTGATGAGTTCGGAGACGTTTTCCGGCACCACGATGACGTTGGACGGTGCGCCCTCGGGCGTGCCCACAAGCGCTTCTGTCTCTTCGGCGAGGGCAAAGGGGCGCGTCACATATTGGTCGTCGCGCAGCTGCCGCTCCACCTCCGATTCGTTGAGGACGATGTCGTCATCGAAAATCACGTTCCCTTCCAGAGGGAATTCCGACACGCTGACGGTGATCTCCCCGTCCACCGACTTGTCATAGATGGCGTCCGTGGCGCCTGTGGTGGGGTCGTCGCGCTTGGTGTAGGCGCGCGCATTGAACTTGGGGATGTCGCCGATCTCGCCTTTGTCGAGGACGAGGCTGGCGTTGACCAGCGCATAAGGCCGCTTGGCAATAAGGTCGCCATCGCCCTGGCGGACCACGGTGCTCACCTCAATCACCTTGCGGCTGGACACCGTCTCGTGGGCGGGGAGCATGCGATCACCCTTACGGGCGGCAGGCTGTGCGTCGCGGTTGAGGGGTGCGTCAAAGACGGCGGCCTGCGCTTCAATGACGTAGCGCCCGTCAAGGGCGGCCACCAAAGCCCCGCCCATCAGGGCGACGGAGGTGATGGCCGTCACCACGGCGCCGAACAGCCACCTGACGCTGACGCCGCGTCGTGTGTAGCGAGACGGATCGCCGTCACCGACGACGAGCGGCGGCTCGTCCCCAAGCTCCACGGGCCGCGACTTACGATGCTGATCCCAAGCGAGCACAAACACCTCCTCGATGGACTGCCTCATTTTAAGGGAGGGAGATGGCAAAAAAAAGCGCCACCTGACTGCGCCTTATGGCGCCAAACGGGACGGCGATCCGTTACGGTGTGGTAAGGTGCTCTTGTGGATAACGTGCAGATCCCGCAGAATTCCTGGGCGCTTTTGGGGGAGTGGTCGTTCGCGAGGGAAATGATTCGCGGCCACCTAAACTTTCTTTCAGAAGCGTGTTGACACCGAGGGGGCCCCCAAACTATATCCCCATCCACCGACGGGGCAGCGACGCCAACCGCCGCACTCCAACGGTCCTCAGGGACAGCTCAGCCGGACAGCCCGTGTCACACGGGCCTAAGGCGTCTGCTCCTCAAGGTAGGGAGACACGGTCTCCCACGGGTATTGCCCGGGTTCTTTGACAATTGAAGATGATGAAAGAGAAACGTGGGCGGCGTTGTCCTTGCGGGTCTCTCACCGGGAAACCGGTGTGAGGCCAGACAGACAACGGCGGACACGTTTTGAAATAGGATACCGTTCGATCGGAAACGGTCGAAGGTGTGTCCTCGTCAATGCGTGATCATGCCGGATCGAATGTCTCAACTTGAGAGTTTGATCCTGGCTCAGAACGAACGCTGGCGGCAGGCTTAACACATGCAAGTCGAACGCACCCTTCGGGGTGAGTGGCAGACGGGTGAGTAACGCGTGGGAACCTACCTTTCGGTTCGGAATAACTT
>JBCDCF010000550.1:0-3223 GCA_039182345.1 Pseudomonadota bacterium | reverse complement strand
GCGACAGGCAAAGTTGAATCGGCGCGTAACCTTGCCCGTCGAGGTCTGATTTGGCGAGGCGCCCGCATGGGCGTTCGCCGCCCGACGTGCTGTGTTGTGGACGCAAAGACGCTCTACGGTCACGGCTCCCTTATGGGTTTTTCGGAGAAGTGGCGGGCAACGGGGCCGTCGCCGGACAACACCTCATCAGGCGTACCTTTGACAATCAGTGTGCCGGCGTGGAGCAGCCACACCTCGTCCAGCTTGCGGGCAAGGCTGAGGTCGTGGGTGATGATAAGGGCCGTGGCGTCGGTGCCAAGCACAACGTCCTCCACAAGGCTGCGTGCGGCGGGGTCGAGTGCATCGTCAGGCTCATCAAGCAGGATCAGGCGGGGATGAGACAGGGCAACGCGCGCCAACAAGAGGCGCCGGGCCTCGCCTGAGGAAAGGTTTCGCCCCGCTTCGGCCACAACACCGTCAAGCCCGCCCACACGGTCGAGCACCGGGCCCAGTCCGAAGGCTTCGGCGCAGGCTTCGATGGTGGCATCGCTCGGCCGCTCAGGCGCCCCCATGGTGAGGGCACGGCGCAAAGACCCTGCCAGAATAGGCGAGCGGCCTGAAAGATAGGCGATGAGGCGGCGCCGTTCCCTTGCCCGCAGGCTGAAGATGTCGCGGCCGTCCAGCGTGACCCTGCCGTTGGTGGGGTGTTCCAACCCCGCTGCCAGCGCCAGCAAGGTGGATTTGCCGGCACCGTTCGCGCCCACCACGGCGATCTTGCGCCCGGCAGACGCTTCCGCGTCGATGGTCTGAAGGCCTGGCGCATCAACGCCCATAAATCGCAGCACAGGGGGGCGATCTGCCACCGCATCGTCCGCGTTCAGCAAGGGTTGCGGCAGCGTCGGCGTCATCAACAAGTTGAGGCACTTGTCCCGTGCGACCACCCAGGCGCGGTTGCGGTCCCACACCCCGGCAATGTCGCGAAGTTGTTGGACGGCAAGGGCCACCGCCGCCAGCGCACCGGCCGCCTCCGCCCCGCTCACACCGTTCACGAAGGCGGCGAAGAAGACGCTGGCTGCGGCAACGCCCGTCAACACGTCAGGCACCACGCGAAGGAGGGCAATACCGCGCGCGCGCTCAATGGCCGAATGCATCATGGACCGGGTGCGCGAGGTGAGGTGCCGCCGCTCGATCTGCATGCGGCCGAGGAGGCGCAGCTCAGGCGCGTGGACGACCCGTTCGGTCATGTCCGCGGCAAGTTTTGCCCGGCGCGTGCGCAGCTGCCTATGGGTGTCGCTGAGGCGCGGGCCGACCATCGCCATCACACCGATCCCCACAACGAGCGGGATGGCCGCTGCAATGGCAAGATCGGCATTGAGGAGGAAGAGCACCAGGACCGTTGCCGGAAGGACGATGGCGGCCGAGACGAGCCGTGCCAGTCCGAGGCTGATCCACCCCCGCACGGCCGACAGATCGCCCACAAACCGCATGGACAACTGCCCCACACGCCGCTCGCCGAGTTTGCGCACCGAAACCCGGCTGAGATGCAGAAAGATTTTGAGGCGCAACGCGGCGGCATAATCTTGCCCCAAACGCTCTGCGACCACGCGCTCAGAATAGCGCAAGGCCGCAATGCTGACGGCAGCCACGACAATGGCAGCAAGGGAGACGAGCGGAATGTCGCCACCCTCACGAAAGCTTGCAAAGACATCGCGGGTGGCGAAGGCAACGAGGCCGGCGGCGGCGGCCTGGCCGAGCGCGAAGGCCACCAGTGCCGCCAACTGCCAGCGCCGGCGCCCCTCGATGATGGGCGGGAGCGCACTCATCGGCCCATCTCTTCGAGCACCGGACCCACAATCCGCCGGTCGAGGCCACCCACTGCCACGCACTTGGCAAAGTCGTGGGTGCATCCTTCGAGGACATCGAAGGACACGTTAGGCCGGATGCCGCGGGTATGGGCGAGCTGCGTGACGGCGTGCACCCACCGGCGGCCTCGTGTCAGCCGGCCAATGCCTTGCACGCGATCGGTCCGCGCACCCCGCCGCAAGGTGGCGTCAGGGGCATTGTCCTGCGCGCCCACAAGAACCTCCATGGGAAGGCGCAGGAAGCGGTCGAGGTTTGCGGCGAATGCGGCGCCCCAGGCTTGGCCGGCCTTCTCCCCACCGCCAAGACCGTAAGGAAACGGCTCGTCGTTGGGAAAGGTGTACCAACCGGCCGCGGTGATCACCAATCGGCGCACTCTGTCCGGATGCAACATGGCAAAGCGGTGCGCGAACTGCGCGCCACCGGAGAAGCCTGCCAACACCATGTCGTGCGCGAGGGGCGGGCACTCGGCCCGCACCTCTGCCAGAAGGCCGATCAAGGCAAGGTCGGCCCTGCCAGCGATGACAAGCTGCTGGTAGCGCTTCCAGGTGAGCGTGTCGAAGTGGGGGGCAATCACCACCTGACCGCGCGCTGCTGCTTGGGACGCGAGCAGGGCTGCCTGCTCGCGCGCGCCCCGTTTGAGGCCGTGGACGGCAACAATGGGGGGCTGCCACGCCAAGGGGCGGCGTGGCTCCACAATCCAGGCCGATAGGCTGCCTTTGCGACTCGCGGGTCGAAAACGCATATGCCAATCACCCTCTGGCACGGCATCCTCCCCGCCCGGAAGCGGTTGCATCAGACTGTTTCTGAGGTTGCGCCGAACACACTTGCAGCGCGCGACGTGGGCAGCATGTCGAAGATCATGTGGATGCGGTCTTCATCGCCATCGTTGAAGGCTTCGTGCATCTGGTCATTGTCGAACCACCACAGTTCACCTTCGTGCATGCGGATCTCTTCGTCCGCCGCCTTCAGCCAGGACCCTTTGGTGGACTTCAGAACGAAGTGGTAGCGGTTGCGCACACGATAGTAGGCGCCGCGGTCGATGTGCGGATAGACCCGCTTGCCGGCTGGCAGGCAGACGATCTTCGCTCGGCCAAGGATGGAGTCCTCGGCCAGCGCCACGTCCTCCAGAAACGCGCGGGCCAGGGGGTAGTGTGCCGATCCTGTGGTCCAGCGGCTTTCGTGGACATCGCGGGGCTGGCGGTCGCGGATGGCGGACTTGCGCACACCGCGCAAGGGCACAGCGAGCGCTTCGCGCTGCACGGCGATCTTGTCTTGTCGTCCCGTCACCTGTTCGAACGCGCCGCGCACCGAGGCGATTTCATCAAGATAGGGCTTTGGATCGATGTTGGATTTCACGAGTCTGAAGTGGTTCATGTTCCCG
>JBCDCF010000549.1:0-3226 GCA_039182345.1 Pseudomonadota bacterium | reverse complement strand
TCTTTGTCTTCAAGGCGACGGCGGGCCCCCATCTGAACACCGTTGCCCTTGGCAAGCATGGGCGCAATCGCAGCAACGTGTGGCCCCATCGCGGGCTCGCCAGCTTCGGGGAGGGCAGGGGCGAGGCCCTTGGCGCGCACCCCACCGTCAAACCCGTGCGGCTGATTGGCGATGCCTTGCAGGACTGTACGCGGCGAGGCGATGTTGTGCTGGATCCGTTCGCAGGCTCTGGAACGCTTCTGATTGCCGCCCACAGGACAAAGCGCCGGGCCCGATTGATGGAGATCGATCCGCTTTACTGCGATGTCGCCATCCGGCGTTGGCAATCCTTCACAGGCAAGGTGGCGATCCACAGCGCCACCGGTCGCCGGTTCGATGACCTTGAAGCAGAGCGGCCAGAGATCACGCGCGCCGCATCCAACGCGGAGGCGCAGGCATGAGCGACGAGCAGGATACGTCCCAGACCGACACGGTGGGCTATGGCAGGCCGCCAAAGGCCCATCAGTTTAAGCCCGGCCAATCCGGCAACCCTCAGGGGCGCCGGAAAGGTTCGAAGAACTTCAAAACCATCCTGGAGGCCATCGCAAGCACCAAACACCCCGTGCGGACGGACGGTGAGGTCACCCACAAATCCATGCTGGCCATCGTCCTGATGCAAACCGGCGCCAAGGCGATGAAGGGAGATGTGAAGGCGGCACAGACCTTCATCGACTGGTGCCATAGGGCCGGTGTGTTCAACGAGGACGGCGAGGCCGGTCAGGAGGCGTTCGGCGCTGAGGACGAGGCGCTGCTTGCCGCGTTTGTGGAAAGGGGCCGCAAGAGTAGGGGAGGTGAGCCAGGACCCACCCTGTGGATCTGGCCCCGCTCGACCCGGGGACAAAGCGTGCCACGCTCGACGCCCTCCTGCGCAAGGATCTTGCCTCGTTCATCGGCAAGGCGCACAGCATCATCACACCAGGCGTGCCCTTCATCCCCAACTGGCACATGGAAGCGATCGCCCATCGTCTCATGGCCATGAAGGACGGCAAGATCCGCCGCCTTGTGATCACCATGCCGCCGCGGTCCATGAAGTCCACCAGCGCCAACATTGCCTACAGTGCGTGGATGTTGGGTCACTGCCCCACACTGAACATCACCGCCGTCAGCTACGGGGACAGTCTGTCGACAAAGTTTAGCGTCGACACAAGGCATTTGATGCAGCACCCCTTCTATCGGCGTTTGTTCCCGAAGGCGCAGCTTGCCCGAACCAAGGAGACCGAGCTCACCACCAGGGCAGGCGGTTCGCGTCTTGCCACCTCGGTGGGTGGGGCGGTCACCGGTCGCGGTGCCGACCTCATCATCATCGATGATCCCCACAAGGCCGAAGAGGCCGGCTCGCTCGCAGCGCTGGCGCGCACGCGCGAGTGGTATGCGAACACACTGGTCTCGCGGCTCAACGACATGAGGACCGGTCGGATCCTCCTCATCATGCAGCGCCTGCATGTGGACGACCTTGCCGGCCATGTGTTGGAGCAGGGCGGTTGGGATCATCTTTGCCTGCCGGCGATCGCCGACAAGGATGAGACGGTGCCCCTTGGCGGTGGCCGCGTGCACCACCGGGCCGAGGGGGATCTTCTGCAGCCACGGCGAGACAGTCCACAGGCGTTGAACGATCATCAGGCGGAGATCGGGACCGGGCTTTTCCAAGCGCAGTACCAGCAGCAGCCCGTTCCGCCAGGAGGCAACCTCGTGGAATGGCGTTGGTTCACGCACTTCACGCCCCCCTTTGTCCCGGCCGATGGCGACCTCATCATCCAGTCTTGGGATACTGCCGGTGCCGAGAACGACAACGCGGACTATTCGGTGGGGATCACCTTCGTGAAGCGTAAGGAATTGTTCTTCGTCATCGATGTGGTCCGCACACGATTGACGTATCCCTACCTCAAACGCGCCATCGTGGACGTGAAGACACGGCACAACGCAAAATACTGCGTCATCGAAAAGGCTGGGATCGGTCAAGGCTTGATCGACGATTTGCGGGCCGAGGGCCATTCGGTTCGTGGACACCTGCCTAAGGGCCACAAGACGACGCGCCTCGAGTACGAGCTTCCGGTCATAGAGGCTGGTAGGGTTGTCCTGCCATCGCATGCGCCATGGCTCAACGACTTCCGGGATGAGCTTCTGGCCTTCCCGAAGGGCCGGCACGACGATCAAGTGGACGCTCTTTCCCAGGGCTTATACTGGCTGCGGACTCTGGGCACACGAACCGTGCGGTGGGGCGGCATTCGCGGCGCCCATTGACGGCGCGGGTTGTCCCGAGTGCCATGTTCACCGGGGCCGGTGGCGTGGCTGGCGACCTTTGGACTGGACTTGTGGTGGGAACCGAGCGTCAGTGGCTCCGGCCCTGGTTGGGGCTTGGCCTGCGCGTGCGAAGCGCCCGGGCCTTCAGGTGGTGCAAAGGGTGGCACAGCCGCCCCCAACCACCGGAGACCACGCATGCCCAACACAGTGAGACTCACCGAAGCCCAGCGGCGCCTTCTTCTGGAGATCTGTCGTAACGGTGTCAAAGACACCCAGAGCGGACGCAGCAACCGCCGCACCCTTCAAGCCCTCAAGGCAAAAGGGCTGCTGGAGGACTGGGGATCGGACGGACAGGTGCAGCCCAAGGCGGCCGCCTTTGCAGCCTTGGGCATTCCGCAACCAAGAGCGGCCTCGCGGACGGCCGTAGGGCGCAACGGTGCACATGGTCGGCCAACAGGTGAGCCCCGCCCGCCGACGAAGCGGCAGCGTCTTTACACCTTGTTGGAAAGGCCCGAAGGCGCCAGCCTTGCCGATCTGCAGGCGGCCGTGGGCTGGCAGGCCCACTCGGTCCGCGGCTTCTTGTCAGGCACCGTGCGCAAGACATCGGCGCTCACAACGCTCGTCGACGAGGCCGGCGTGCGGCGCTACCGTGTTGAGGCCGATGGCCGTGGGTGACGATGCGTTTGCTCACATTGCCGCCCTGTCCCGCGAGGCGCTGCAGGCGCGTTGGGAGGCGATCTACAAAGCGCCGCCCCCACGAGGTCTGCACCGCGGTCTGCTTGAACGGGCCATCGCCTGGCATGAGCAAGCGGCAAGGGACGGCGGGTTGCCAGTGTGGGTCCAGCGACAGCTTGCTGACACGGGCGGCGCCAGCGGTGGCCCCGCACAGCGCAAAGACGGTGCCGCAAGAGCGCGCAGCAGGCCGAATGCGGGAACGCGGCTTGTG
>JBCDCF010000548.1:0-3228 GCA_039182345.1 Pseudomonadota bacterium | reverse complement strand
CTGGGGCGCGCCTTCGCGCGTCGGCGACGGGGCAGCAGCCTCCGCACGGCCCGAGATGGGGATGACGTTGCTTTCCTCGGCGCTTACCGCCGGCTGCGCGGCACCGCCGGTTGCCGCAGGGGCGCCAGCAATCACGCCTGCGCCGGGGGCAGGTGAGACACCGGGGATGTGTTCCGCGCCAGGGGTCGGTGCAGCACCGTTGGGCGCGCCTGGCGTGCCGTCGCCCTCAAGCTGGCCCTTGCCTTCAGGGTCGGCGTAGGTGCCTTCAAGGTCGATGATCTCGCGCAGGAGGACCTTGCCCTCGTTCAACTCATCGCGCCAGATGATGATGGCCTGGAAGGTGAGGGGGCTTTCGCAAAGCCCAGCGATCATGAAATTGCGGCCGGCCTCGATGCGCTTGGCAATGGCAATCTCGCCCTCGCGCGACAACAGCTCCACAGAGCCCATTTCGCGAAGGTACATGCGCACAGGGTCGTCGGTGCGCTCGGCAGGCTCGCGTGTGGTGGTCTTGGCGACGGCTTTGGTGGTGCTCTCGGTCAGCTCGCGCGCTTCCGAATCACCCTCTTCGGAATCGTCTTGCTCGTCGGTCTCCACCACATTGATGCCCATGTCATTCAACATGGCCATGGTGTCTTCGATTTGCTCCGAGGTGACTTCTTCGGACGGCAAAACCTCGTTCAGCTCATCATGGGTGACGTAGCCACGGCGTTTGGCCGTTTTGATGAGCTTCTTGACAGCCGCGTCGTTGAGATCAAGGAGGGGACCATCGGACGTCTCGCCCTGGGCGTCCTTGTCTTCGGCCGCGTTTGTCTTTGTCGCCATCCCGCCTCCAGAAGCGTTGTTTCCGCGCCGCCAGCCAGCTTAAGCCAACAAGCGTCAGCGATTGTTAAACATTGGACGGCCCCGTGGGCCCCGGTATCCCAGTCAAGTTGTCATGCCCAAGGCGACCCCTGGGCGTAAACGTTGGCGCCGAATGCGGCTGGTGAACGTGGTAGATAACGCCTGAGCTTGAGGGCGCAAGGACCCTAAACCCTTTTCAATCTTGGCTATCGCTCTCGTCCGTGCCGATGGCAGCGTATTGGCGGCGCAGTGCCGCAGCATCATCGGCCAATGCGCGCTCAGCATCTTGGATGGCACTCTTTTGTGCCGCGATGGCAGCCGACAGGGACAACAGGCGCGCCTCCGTGCCAGGCCCGCTGCCTGTGGCGGCAAGGCGCTGGGGCTCTCTTGCAAGCTCGGCGACTTCTGCGCGCAGGTCCAATCTGTCCAGAAAAAGGCCCATGCAGCGGGCAAGAAAGCGCTCGTCTGGCTCGCACGCGAGGATGGAGAAGCGCTCCAGCAGGCGCTTGCCTGGCTCGTCCTGCGCATCCCCCCAAACTTCCCCAAGGCACATGCGCTGGGAGGCGGGAAGGTCGCCCAACAGCTCGGCCGGCGTTTCGGGCAGCCGTGCGCTGAACGATTCGGTGAGCGCGGCAGCAAAGCTTGCATGGGCCGCGCTCACAAATGTGTTCTCGCCCATACGTTCACCGAACTCTTCGATGAAGCGCGGCTTGTAGATCATCAGCCCCAGCACAATCCTCTCAAGGTCGAGAAGCGCCTTGTCGCGGGTTGCGGGGGCGGCAAGGGTTTGGCGCGGTGGCGGGGGGACGCGTTGGGTTTTGCCAGCGCGGCGGGAGAGGGCAAAGACCTGGTCGCGAAAGGCCGACTGGTAGAGCCGCGACAGGCGCTCGTCCTCGATCCGGCCGGCAATGGCGGCAAGGCGCTCTTCAAGGGCGGCGATGCGCTCGGGCGTGTCGGTGCCGCGCGCAGCTTCGCGGGCAAAAAGGGCCTCCACCAAGGGCATGGCGCGGGCGGCAAGCCTTGCGAACCCTTCAGGCCCCTCGGCGCGCACAAGATCGTCAGGGTCCTGGCCCTTGGGAAGGTGGAGGAGCTGGATGGTGCGTCCGCCCGCCACAAGGGGCACCACGCGGTCCATGGCGCGGTCTGCTGCGGCCTGGCCGGCCTTGTCGCCGTCAAAGCAGACGATGGGCTCGTCCGCGAGGCTCCAGGCACGTTTCACCTGCGCTTCCGTCAGCGCCGTACCAAGGCTTGCCACCACCTCGCCAATGCCGGCCTCGGCAAGGGCCACGGCATCAAGGTACCCCTCCACAATGAACAGGCGCCCGCTGCGGTGGGCAGCGCCCCTGGCGCGGTGGGCGTTGAAGAGGATTGTCGATTTGTCGAACAGCGGCGTTTCGGGGGAGTTGAGGTATTTCGGCTCGCGCCCATCAAGCGTGCGCCCGCCAAAGCCCACGATCTGGCCGCGGTGGTCGTGGATGGGCAGGATGAAGCGGCCCCTGAAACGCTCGCGCACGCTGCCGTCACGCTCCACGGCAAGGCCCGCGCGCACCATCGCGGCAGCGTCGAACCCTTTGTCCGCCAGTTGCCGTGTGAGGAAGCCATGGCCGTCGGGCGCAAAGCCGAAGTCGAAGGTGCGCAGCGTGTCGTCCGTCAGCCCGCGCTCTGCGGCGTAGGTGCGCGCATTGCGCCCACCGGGTCCCCATAGGGCGTTGCGGAACACCTCCGCCGCCGCCTCAAGAACGGCCCTGTCTTCGCGGCGCCTGGCAATCCTCGGGTCAGGGGGCGCGTCGTCTTCCGGCAAGGCGACGCCAGCGCTTTCGGCAAGAGCCTTCACCGCATCGGGGAAGGCAAGGCCGTCGTGGTCCGTCAGAAAGCGCAGGTGATCGCCCGACTGGTGACAGCCGAAGCAGTGGTAGAAACCTTTGCGGTCGTCCACGTGGAAGGACGGCGTCTTTTCGTGATGGAAGGGGCAGCAGGCCCAGTAGTCGCCTTTGCCCGGCTGGGATTTGCGGCGATCCCACGACACGGCGCGGCCGACAATCTGCGACAGCGGCACACGCTCACGAATGTCGGCCAGGAACTCCTGCGAGAACCGCATCGAACGCCCCCCAACTCAAACCTTTGGCGTCAGCCGCCCAGCCCACGGCGGGCCAACCCGCAAGGTAGCGCACCGGCGACCATGGTCCGTCTGTTTGGTGAAGCCTTTGCCCACTATCCCCACAAGGATGGAGGAGGGGGCGAGATGCGCGCGCGTGCATAGCTGTCCCGCGCCCAGTGCATAGCGGACAGGCGTCCGATTGCGGTGGAGGGGGCTTGCGGGTTCACGCCGACAACACGCGTCACAACGCAAACACGCCAGCCCGTCCAAGGCAGCGGGTGGGGCTAGCG
>JBCDCF010000547.1:0-3238 GCA_039182345.1 Pseudomonadota bacterium | reverse complement strand
GTCGGTGATGCTGGCAAAGGCACGCACAAGGCGAACCGTGGCAGGATCGGCAAGAACCTGCGAGAGGGGCGAGCCGTCCGTGCGCGGAAGGGCGGTTTCGGAGGCACCCTCGAAGAAGTAGGTGATCGGCGACTGCAGAACGAGCGCGATCTGGTGCAGACGGCTGGCGCCGATGCGGTTGGTGCCACGCTCGTACTTCTGCACCTGTTGAAAGGTGATGCCCAGTTGATCTGCGAGCTTTTCCTGGCTGAGCCCAAGCTCAAGACGACGCAAGCGGACCCTCGAGCCCACATGGCTGTCAACCGAATTCGCAGACCGTTGGTTGGGTACCGGCTGAAAACGTTGATCGGTCATCTTCGCTTGCCCAGTCGACGCACTTGTCATTTTTCCATTCCCACGTTGCACAATCCTTCATCAAGCCCGCAGAGATCTTCGATTAGTGGCGCCGACGAATCGCAAGCGCCTTATTGGATCGCCCAACCGCAAGGACCTTGCCACAAGATTGTCGAAGTCGGCACCAAACGCGTGGCTTAACTGACGTGGACGTCGGATACGCATGCATGCCGACGGGCACAACCCATAGCAGTTTATGCACAAAACTTCCACCTGCCTCTGGCACAGACTCGCAGCGCCCTTGGGGCTTAGCGACCGTGGAGTGTCCTATAGTTGGAGAATTCTGCACGCACAATGAAGGATTATGCTCGTGCGGTCATCGCAGTGACATATTCCATTAAACTTCTGCCATTCAGGAGATCATTCCTTATCATCTGTAATATACAATCTAAAATCGTGGTTTTTGTGGCAACACCAAGGCAGATGCAGCATGTTTCCTTGGTTGGCGCGGCACAATCGCCGCACGCTGAAAGCGAAAGCGCCCTCATCGCAGGTTAGAAGACGTCCAACACACAGCACCCTGCTCACAGACTGGTCACTGTGCGTCAAAACGGTGCGAGTGAGTTTCGCCTCCACCAGCGTTTTAGACGGTGCCATCGTCTGGACGTTCACGGCAGCGGGTGGTAAGAGCCCCGGCGTTGCCGCAGTAGCTCAGTGGTAGAGCGCACCCTTGGTAACACGTTGCCTCCCTCGCGGGTAACCGCGGGGTGCAAACCGCTCAAATTCGGGGAACGCTTCGGGCCCAACGGCCCATGCCAATCCCGAGCCAACTCCGCACACTGCGGAACGGTGTAGAGACTAGACGGGCGGCGCCCCGGTCCTTCCTTGGGTCGTGGGCGAAGGGATAGTCCAGACCACGAACGCCACGGCGACCTTTGTCGTCAGCGGCGGCGGCGAAAGCCGAAGTGGTATGAAGGGTGAGGTCGGGAGTTCAATCCTCCCCTGCGGCACCATCTCCATGACATGGGGATCGATTGGGTGCACCGGCGAGACCGGTGCGCATCATCGCGTCCACTCAGGCTCCACGGCGTCGTGGTAGAAGCGTGCAAAGTCCGCGGCGTAGCGCTGATTCAGGAGTGCCACCAAGCGCGGCGTCCAGGGATTGTGGGCAAGGCGTGGCTGATTGGGCATCGGCCGCGGCCTTGGGGGCCTGCCGATGTCAAAGCCTTTGGCCCTCACGCCGCGCCGCAGGTCGCCCCAGTCCGTTTGAAGGCGCTCCAGCTTGAGGACGTGCAGCATGGGCGGGTCGCCACCGCCGAACAACAGCGAGGTCTGAGAGCGGATGTGAAAGTCCGCACTGTCGTCGGTGGTCTCTGCCACAGCTTCCACAAAGGCATCAAAGGCCATGTCCTTGGCAAAGCCCTTGCCGAGGCGCGGCCCCTTGGGCGCATAAAGGATCTTGTTTTCGTAGGTGGATACCAGCCGTGCGAAGGGATTGCGCACGATGGTGAAGACGTAGGCATCAGGCCACGCCTCACACAAGCCGCGCCCTGTGAGGAGCGCCGTGCCTTTGGTGTTGCGGTCCGCCCAGAAGGCGTCCTGGTTCACCTTGGCGCTGCCCCCTCCCACAATGCCTGCGTGCCGCACGAGGCGCGCGCGCATCATGGAATTGGCGGCCTTAGGGATCCTCCCGTAGGCAACGCCATGGTCTGTGAGGAGCGCGTAGGCGTGATGGCGCGACGGGCGGTCGCGCCATCGACCGAACAGGCGGCTGAGGCCTCCGGCCAAGGGGCGCGTTAGATGCGCCTGGCTGCGGCCACCGCAAGCAGAAGCCAGCCGGCAATGAATGCACCGCCACCGAGTGGGGTGACGTAAGGCAGCACCCAGTCGGGGTTGAGGCCTTTGGCGTAAAGGGAGCCGCAGAACAGGACGAGGCCCGCCAGGAAAGCCCAGGCGGCTGTGTCCACCACGGGTCGGTAGAGTTCGCTGCGAAGGGCGCCCAGCGCCACAAGGGTCACCGCGTGGAGGGCCTGGTAGAACACGGCCACATTGAACAGCTCGGCATTCGCCATTGCGAATTGGCCTTCAAGACCGTGTGCCGCGAAAGCCCCAAGGCCCACCGCCATCGCCCCATTGAGGGCACCAACAAGAACAATCCGCATTCCTCTCCCCAAACCTTGACGTGTTCGCTCCGCTTCATTGACGGCTTTGGCGCATGGCCGGCCAGACTGCAAGGCTCACCCGCCCACAGCCGTCACATTAGAGGGGATGCAAGGACGATGCCTCCTCGCCCGTCATGGTGTGTGCAGCAGCCGGCGGCTCTGGCGGCTGGGCGGACGCGGTGGCAAAACCTGTCGCTGACACGGGCGCGGCGCTCTGCGCAAAAGCTGCCCGTGTGGATCGGTAAGGAGAGCGACCATGGCCACAGATACGCCGGCGGCCCTTGATGCTGAGTCCGTCCCGCCAAGGACCAAGCCATCCAACTACCCCGAGCCGTTCGCCTCGCGGATGGCGGGGCGCGAAAAGCGCCAGCTTGGCGACCGGTTCGGACTGAAAAACTTTGGCGTGAACCTCACCATCCTCGCCCCTGGCGGCGAGTCTGCGCTGCTGCACCGCCACACCGTGCAGGACGAGTTCATCTACATCCTCGAGGGCCATCCCACCCTTGTGACGGAGACCGAGGAGATTCCCCTGCGCCCCGGCATGTGCGCGGGCTTTCCCGCAGGCGGCGTCGCCCATCATCTGGTGAACCGGTCAGGCACGCCCGTACATTATCTGGAGATTGGCGATCGCACGCCAGGGGATGGCGCCACCTACCCGTCCGACGACCTCAAGGCGTCTCTCTCCCCCGAAGGCACATGGCAGTTCACCCACAAGGACGGCCGCCCCTACTGACGAAGGGCGC
>JBCDCF010000546.1:0-3247 GCA_039182345.1 Pseudomonadota bacterium | reverse complement strand
TGCACGAAAGGGCTGCGGCTGCGCGGATAAAAGCCGACGCCGCCCACCTGACGCTTCATGCCGGAAATGCGGACCTGTGAGGTCTTCGCGCCGGGAATGAAAAAGTCGATGGCCTTGCCGGCCATGTGCTGGGAGTTGCGCGCAACACCGCGGGAGCGGCGGCGCAGCATCTGGTTGGTGGCCGGCGAGCGATAGGCCGACACGATGTGGATGGTCCTGCCGCCATGTTCCTGCTGCACCTCCCACAAAAGGTCGAACAGCTCAGGGTCCATCTTGGTGGCTTCGTTGCGCCGCCAGTCGCGCAGGAAGCGGTTCAGATCGCGCAGCGCTGAAGGCACATAGCGGCCGTTGCGCTTGTAGACGACCTTGATGCTCTCCTTCGTGTGGGTGAAGTAGAGGCTGAGCGTGCGCGAGTTGGCCTCAGCCGTTGGCGGATTGACCACCACCATGGACAAACTGAGTAGCACGCACAAAGCAACGCGCGCGGCCGTGGACATACCGGCGCGCACCCTTGAGCCCTTGGGGCTGGGTCGATGCACCCGGTTCGCTAACGAAGGGCGAGACTGGCTGCGATAATCGGGCAATTGGCCCCCTGTCGGACACATGGCCGGAAAACGTCGAGACATTGACGCCGTCTGCCGGCATACGCGCAAACGCTTTATCGGGGCTTAACCGATCAAGCGGCCGGCGAAAAGACCGGCCGGCAAGACTCCCAAAAGAGTTGCCCCGCCGCAACAGCGGCGAGGCAATGTTAATAAACCTTGAGTGGCGTTACAAATTCAGCGCACGTTGGGTGCGGCGATCAAACCCGTAGATGTCGCTGTGGCGGCGCAACTTGCCGTCCGCATCCACCGTTCGGGTGAAGTAGGCAAGGTGGACGGGAATGTGGGTGTCAAAGCGCAGCCAGCGGGCCCCGCCCCCCACCATGCGCTTCAGGCCGGAGCCGGACAGTTCTTCGTTGGCCAAGAGGGCCTCTGCGAACTTGAAGGGGTTTTGCACCCTCACACAACCGTGGCTGAACGCCCTTTGGCCGCGTTTGAAGAGGTGCTTCGTGGGCGTGTCGTGCAGGTAGACCGCGTACTTGTTGGGGAACATGAACTTCACCGCCCCCAGCGCATTGCCACGTCCCGGCCGCTGGCGGATGCGAATGTTGCGCAAGGTGCTGGCATTCCACGTCAGCGAGGACGGGTTCACCACACGGCCGCGATACACCGCTTCGTAACCACGCCGCGCAAAATAGCCTGACGGGTTGCGCTGGATGCCGGCGAGCATCTCCTTAGAGGCGATGGAGTAGGGCACGTTCCAGTACGGGTTGACGACGATGTGCTCCATCATATCGGAGAAGATGGGGGTCGGGTTGGATGATTTGCCGACGATCACCCGGCCGCGATATCGCTCTTCGCCGCCGGAATGGATGGCCACCTCGTACTGCGGCACATTGACCAGGACGTGGTGGTTGCCAAGGTGCCGCGGCAGCCAGCGCCAACGCTCCATATTGGAGACGAGCGCGGCCACAGGGTCCTCGCCGATGCCCTCGTCGATGATGCCGATGGTGCGGGGTCCCACAATGCCGTCGGCGCGAAGGCCTTCGGCGCGTTGAAACTCTTTCACCGCCTCAGCAAGGCTGTCGTCGAACACGGTTGGGTCGGTGCCGCGCATGACGGTGGCGCCAAGACGGCTGCGCAGGATGGCAACGCGCTGCTCCTTCACGCCACGCTTCAGGTTGCGGCCTTTGCCGACGGGAATGGGCTGCGACTTCGCGCTCTTCAGCGCACCGCGCAGCTTTTCACGCAGGGCCTGATACTGGGCATGCTGCGGGTGGACGCTTTCAAGCACCCGCAAAGGGTTACGGGCGTTGGCAATGCGGCGCAGGAAGCGCGCCTCGTTCAACTGCGGCGGCTCATGGGCCATGATGGTGGAAACGCGCGAGGGTTCCAGCCGGCCCGAATAGGCATGGCGGGCGTAACGCAGCGCCGCCTCGGTGAGGGAGACGTCCTCCGCCGCTTCGCTGAACACGCCCGGTGTGGCGAAAGGCACCCGATAGTCCGACGGGTTGAGGCCATCGCCGTCGGCCTCGGCAAGGCGGGCGCGTAAGACCTTGGCGCGCGCCTCGTCCCACACGGGCTTATGGTCCCGTGCGGCATAAAGCTCCGCCACCGCCAGGCTGACGTCCACCGTCAACTCGCGCTTGACCGCCTCCTCGAAGGAAAGCGGGGCCTGGGGCTGTTCCACCGCGGGCGCGCCTGTCACCAAGCTTGCCTGAGTGATTGTGGACAGTGGGGAAATTCTCGGAATCGGCACCTCGGCGGCGGCGACGCTCGACAGTCCCAACACAGCGGCCAGCGCGATCACTGGTCGCGCGGCATCCTCTACACGCATCCTAAACTCCGCAGTCGCCTTGCCTGGACCCGCCCACTGCAGCCTTGCGGCGGATGGGGCGCTGTTCCACATCTTACCAGCTTCGGGATTTTCAACCCGCCAATGTGACGTTCGCCACCATCACGAAAGCGAGAATGATGCGGAGGATCGCAATTTTGCCACATGACACGGCCGAGCGCGCCGGCGCGGCAACACGGCTCGGCCCATTGCCCGAGTGGCAGCTGGGCGATCTTTACCCAGGGCCGCAGTCCCAGGAACTGGCCGACGCTCTGGCCCAGCTGGAAGCGGACTGCAAAGCCTTCGAGGCTGCGTGGAAAGGCGTCCTTGCCGACCGGTTGGCCGCCGACAATGGCGGCGCGGCGCTGGCCGATGCCCTCAGCCAGTACGAGCGCCTTGAGGATACGATGGGGCGGATCGGCTCCTACGCCGGCCTCCTTTATGCCACCGACACCACCAACGCGCTCTACGCCAAGACCTATGGCGACATCTCCGACACGTTGACGCGCTTTGCCTCCCACCTCCTGTTCTTCCCCCTGGCGCTGAACAAGATCGACGACGGGGTGATGGAGCGCGCCCTCGCTCATGAGGGGGGCGGTCACTATCGCCCCTTCATCGAGGATTTGCGCAAGGAGCGCCCCTATCAGCTGAGCGATGAGATCGAACGGCTGTTCCTGGACAAGACCGCCTCCTCGCGCGTCGGTTGGACCCGGTTGTTCGACGAGACCATCGCCGGCATGCGGGTGACGCTCGGCGACGGGGACGACCCGGTGACGCTGGAGGAGGCGCTGAACAAGCTCCTCGACCCCGAAGAGGCGGTCCGCAAAACTGCGGCGGAAGGGATTGGCGCGGCGCTGAAATCCAGCGAGCG
>JBCDCF010000545.1:0-3249 GCA_039182345.1 Pseudomonadota bacterium | reverse complement strand
TTCGGTCGTTCCACGAAAGTCCGCTGTTGCGGACTTTCGCATTTTTGGATGCCGAACTGCGGAACACCGCAGTTCGGTGGAGCCGTCATGCGAACGCACCGCCGGGCCACCCTCGCGCCATGATGGACCGATGCCCCCAACGGCAGGCCCACACATTCTGGGTGCAAGGCACCTCTCTCCCCCCGCCCAGCTTCCATGTTCGTCCCACCTGCCTTAGATCGAGCGCATGGTTCGCCCCCCGCTTCTCACGTTGCAAGACATCTCCCTCACCTTCGGTGGCACACCGCTGCTCGAGGGTGCTGACCTTCTCGTTGGCGCTGGGGACAGGATTGCCCTTGTGGGCCGCAACGGTTCGGGCAAGTCGACGCTGTTGAAGCTTGCCGCAGGGTCCATTGCCCCTGACTCGGGCAAGCGCTTCATCCAGCCGGAAGCAACGGTGCGCTACCTGGCGCAGGAGCCTGACCTTTCCGCCTACCCCACGGTCGAGGCTTACGTGGAAACAGGCCTTGGCCCTGGTGACGACCCTTACGCGGCGCGGGCGGCCATCGAGGCGCTGGGGTTGGACCCCGAGGCCGTTCCCAAGGCCATGTCCGGCGGGGAGATCCGCCGCGCAGCCCTTGCCCACGCCCTTGCACCAGACCCTGACATCTTGCTCCTGGACGAGCCCACCAACCACCTCGACATTGCCGCCATCGCCTACCTTGAAGAGACGCTGAAGGCGCGGCGCAAGGCGCTCATCCTCATCAGCCACGACAGGCGCTTTCTGGAGACCCTTGCCACCGCCGTCGTATGGCTCGATCGGGGCACCACCCACAGGATGGACAAAGGGTTTGGCGCGTTCGAGGACTGGCGCGATGAGATCCTCAACGCCGAGGTGGAAGAGCGGCGGCGCCTGGACAAGAAGATCGCCCAGGAGACGGAGTGGCTGCGCTACGGCGTGACGGCAAGGCGCAAGCGCAATATGGGGCGCCTCAGAAAGCTCCAGGATCTGCGCAAGGAACGGCGGGAGCAGCGCCGCACCCCAGGCCTTGCCCAGATGACCCTTGGCGAGGCGGAGCGCTCGGGCCGGCGGATGATCGTGGCCAAAGGCGTCTCCAAAGCGTTCGGCGAGAAGACCGTTGCCAAGGACGTCACCCTCACCATCATGCGCGGCGACCGTGTGGGCCTTGTGGGCGAGAACGGCGTCGGCAAGACGACGCTCATCAAGCTCCTCCTGGGCCAGTTGGCGCCCGATGCTGGGACGGTGCGCTTCGGCACGGACCTTGCCGTCAACGTCATCGACCAAACGCGCCAAACCCTTGATCCGGATGAGCCTTTGCGCCGCGCCATCAGCCCGTCAGGCGGCGATCAGATCACGGTGGGGCACAGCACCAAGCATGTGGCCGCCTACCTGAAGGACTTTCTGTTCACGCCCGAGCAATTCAACACCCCCGTCGGCGCGCTGTCGGGGGGTGAGAGGGCGCGTGTGTTGTTGGGGCGGGCCTTTGCCATACCCTCCAACATCCTTGTCTTGGACGAACCCACCAACGACCTTGACCTTGAAACGCTGGATCTTCTGGCCGAGGTTATCGGCGAGTATGACGGCACGCTCCTCCTCGTCAGCCACGACAGGGATTTTCTGGACAGGACGGTGACGACCACCCTTGTGGCCGAAGGCGAAGGCCGGTGGAGCGCCTATCCAGGCGGCTATAGCGATATGGTGACCCAAAGGGGCGCACCACCCATCACCCTTGCCACCAAAGCCGAGGACAAGCCCGCCGAACCGCCCACCCAAAAGGCAGCGCCAAGGGCCGCGCCGCCCGCCAAACGCGGCAAACTCTCCTTCAGGGAAAAGCACGACCTTGAAACACTTCCCGCCAAGCTCGATGCCCTTCACGAAGAAATCGCCACGCTGAGCGAGGCCCTTGCCGACCCCTTGCTCTACACCAAGGACCCTACCGGGTTCGCCAAGCTGACCGAGGACCTTGCCGCCCGCGAGGCCGCCCGCGAAAGCGCAGAAGAGCGCTGGCTCGAGCTTGAGATGAAGCGCGAGGAACTGGAAAGCGGTTGACCGCACAGGCGCCCCCCATCCTGATCGACGACGTTGACGATCCGCGCATTGCCGTCTTCGCCAAGGTGAAGGAGCGCGACAGTGTGGGACGGGACGGCGTTTTCATTGCCGAGGGGGCCACAGTCCTCAACGTTCTCCTGTGCCGCTCAAGGATCGATGTGTTGGCAATCCTTGTGGAACGCGGGCGGGTGGAGCGCTTGGCCGTCCTTCAGCACAGGGGCGCAGCGCCGCTTTATGCCGCCTCCCAAAAGGTCGTGGACGCCATTGCA
This sequence comes from Pseudomonadota bacterium, assembly GCA_039182345.1. Taxonomy (GTDB): domain Bacteria; phylum Pseudomonadota; class Alphaproteobacteria; order Rhizobiales; family Amorphaceae; genus Acuticoccus. Next base: position 930 of record JBCDCF010000545.1, on the reverse strand, counting down.
GGCTTTCACCTCCACAGGGGCATTTTGGCCGCGGGCCGCATCCCCCCGTCGGCCGACCTTGGCGCCATCCTTAGCGGCGGGCCCGTGCGGCTTCCTGTTCTTGTGGGGCTGTCCAACCACGACAATGTGGGCGGGATCTACCGCAACGCTGCCGCCTTCGGTGCAGCCGCTGTGGTGGTGGACCCTCAGACCGCCGACCCATTCTACCGCAAGGCCATCCGCGTGGGCGTCGGCGCGCCATTGGTGGTGCCGACGGTACGGGCGAACGCAGCAGAGGCCCTCGCGGCGCTGCGGGCTGCAAACGTCACCCCTTACGCCTTGTCGCCAGGGGCTGATCACACCCTTGGGGCAATGACGCTCGCCCCCCGCGCAGCGTTCTTTCTGGGAACGGAAGGCGCGGGGTTGCCGGACGCTGTCATGGCGGCGGCGGAGCCTTTGAGAATTGCCATTGCGGACGGGTTCGACAGCCTCAATGTTGCGGCCACCTCCGCCATTGTCCTCAACGCCCATGCGGAACGGCATGGGATTGGGCGATGAGGCGGTGACAATCCCGTTCGCCTCCCCTATCGCTGTCACCATCCCCGCGCCATGACGAAGACACGCCGATGATGGACACCACAATGACGCCCGAACTCATCAAGGCGCACGGCCTGACGGAGGAGGAGTATCGGCGTTTCGTCGACCTCATCGGCCGCACCCCCACCTTGACCGAGCTTGGCATCGTCTCGGCCATGTGGAACGAGCACTGCTCCTACAAATCCTCCCGCCCGTTCCTGAAAACGCTGTCCACCACAGGCGAGGTGGTCATCCACGGCCCCGGCGAGAATGCCGGCGTCGTCGACATTGGCGACGGACTTGCTGTGGTCTTCAAAATGGAGAGCCACAACCACCCGTCCTATATCGAGCCCTACCAGGGGGCGGCCACGGGCG
>JBCDCF010000544.1:0-3267 GCA_039182345.1 Pseudomonadota bacterium | reverse complement strand
TGCCTGTTCGTCATCGGTGTGAACCTCATCGGCGACGGTCTGCGCGATGAGCTCGACCCGACACTTGCCCGTGCCTGATGGGGCAAGGACAGGCCCATCGACAACGAAAAGCAACGAGAGGAGTGACTGCAATGACGCGATACGGACCTTACACCGCCGCCGCACTCGCACTGGCGATGGCAACGCCCGCGGCGACGGCCATCGCCGGGCCCTCAGACGCTCAGATTACGATCGGGTGGGCCGAAACCGTCGACACGCTCAATCCCGCCACAACCGGCGCGCGCAATGTCGGCCCAATCCTTGCGAACATCTTCGACACGATGATCTGGCTGACCCCTGACTTTGAGATCGCCCCGCTTCTTGCCACCCAGTGGAGCGTGTCGGAGGACGGGCTCACCTACACCTTCGACTTGCGCGAGGACGTGACCTTTCACGACGGCGAGCCCTTCAATGCGGCAGCGGTGGTGGAAAACATACGCTACATCAAAGACGAAGACACACAGTCGAAGATTTCGCCAGGGCTTCTGGGCCCCTGTGCATCGGCTGAGGCTGTGGGCGAGTTCCAGGTCACCTTCACCTGCACGGAGCCCTTTGCGCCGTTTTTGACCCAGCTCGGCTCGCCTTATCTCGGCATCCAGTCGCCCAAGGCCATTGCCACCCATGGGGCCGACCTCGGCCAGCATCCCACAGGCACAGGCCCATTCAAGTTCGTCAGCTGGGAGCCCAACCAGAGCGTGGTGGTGGAGCGGTTCGACGACTACAATTGGATGAGCCCTGCCGTCGGCCACGAAGGCCCCGCGCCGATCAAAAAGATCACCTTCCAGATTGTGCCGAACCCACAGTCCCGGGTCAGCCAATTCCAAAGCGGCCAGTCCCAAATCATGCAGCAGACGCCTGGCGCTTACTGGAAGGCCTTTACCGCCTCCAACCAGTACCAGACGATGCCCGTCCCCATCAGCGGTATGGGGATCTTTGCGCCCATCAACGCCAGCAAAGCGCCGACGGATGATCTTCGCGTGCGCCAGGCCATCATGCATGCGGTCAACATTGACGGTGTGATCCAACTGGCCGAAGCCGGCGTTTACGAGCCGAGCCGCACGCCGCTCAGCAAAGGCATGGTCGGCTACGCGCCCGAACTTGCGGACATGTACCCCCACGACCTCGACAAGGCGACGGCCCTATTGATGGAGGCCGGCTGGGAAAAGCTGGATGGCATGTGGCAGAAGAACGGTGAGCCTTTGACGATCGAGCTGACCGCCATTGCCACCAAGGCCCACTATGGTGCCATTGCACAGGCAATCCAAGGCTATCTGCGTGAGTTCGGCATGGATGCATCGGTGGCGCAGCTTGCGACGCCCGCATGGCTTGCCGCCAACGTCAACGGCGACATCTCCATGACGCCGCTCCAGTACGTGGGCGTTGACCCTGACCTTCTGCACTTCTGGTTCCTGCCCGACCAATACTTCAACTGGAGCCATTGGACGGATCCTGAGCTGACCAAGGTCATCAACAACGCGCGGACCATCCAAGACGTGAAAGCGCGCACCAAGGCCTACCAGGATGCGCAGCGGATGATCATGGAGAACGCTGTGATGTTGCCGATCCGCGAAAACGCCGACCTGATGACCATGTCCAAATCCATCGACGGCGTGACCCACTCAGGCGGCGGCTTCCAGTATTTCGGCGCTGCCTCCATCAAAGACTGAGACAACACTGCCGCCGGTCCTTGGCCGGCGGCAGGACCCTTATCGCATGCACCAATGAGTGAGGAGGCGGTCGTGATCACCGCAATCAAGGCGGACCGCGTGTTGGATGGCAGTGGCAACGATCCGCTTGAGCCGGGCTGCGTGGTGGTGGACGGCGGGCGGATCAAGTCCGTCCACGCCGGGCCTGTGCCTGAAGGCCTTGCCGCAGACGCCACCATCGATCTGCCGGGCTGCACGCTGATGCCGGGGCTCATCGACACCCACGTCCACCTCAATCTGCCAGGAACGGGCGTCGGCTTTGAAGAGTCTGTGGAGGAGGGCGCGGGCGTCTTGTTGGCAAGCTCTGTCAGCGCTGCCGGCAAAGCGCTGGCAGCGGGCATCACCACCGTACGCGATGTGGGCGCCTACCGGCGCACATCATTCGATGTCCGCAGGGCCATCGAGCTTGGCTATGTGGTGGGCTCGCGGGTGCTTGCGTGCGGTCAGCCCATCACCATCACTGGCGGCCACACCTGGCCCTTCGGCGGGGAGGCGGATGGGGTTGAGAACCTGCGCCGCAAGGTGCGCCAGCTCATCAAGGACGGGGCTGAGTTCATCAAGGTGATGGGGAGCGGCGGCGGCACCATCGGCACGGCGGCGTGGCGCCCTGCCTTCACGCCGGACGAGCTGAACGCCATTGCCGACGAAGCCCACCGCAACGAACGCAAGATCACCGTCCACTGCCTGTGCGCAGCCTCCATCGACGATGCTGTGAACGCCAAGGTGGACCAGATCGAGCACGCAGGCTTCCTCATCAACCAAGATGGCGATCAGGTGTATGACCCTGCCGTTGGCGATCGTCTTGCCGCCTCGGGCATTCCCGTCACAGGAACGCTTGCGGTGGGCGCCACCGTCCTCAACGCGCTGCGGGCGAAGAATGAACGCACACCGGCCGAAGACCTACTTCTGAGCCGCTGGGAGCGCATGGTGCAGGACAACCTCAACAACTACGCACGGCTGCGCGATGCCGGCGTCGCCTTCGTGGCAGGGACCGATGCGGGGTGGCGCTACACAACCTTCGATTCCCTGGTCCTGGAAATGGAGATGATGGTGTGCGGCGGCTCGACCACCATGGAGACCATCGTGGCGGCAACGGGTTTTGCCGCTGACGTCATCGGCCTTTCCGATGAGGCGGGGCGGCTCAGAGAGGGACTTGATGCCGACATCATCGCGGTGCGCGGCAACCCCCTTGAGCGGCTCGACGCCCTGCGCGATGTGGAGATGATCATGCACCGTGGTGTGGAACGCCAACCTGCAGGGCGCAGCGCGATAACGCCGCAAGCGGCCGAGTGCCCCGCACTTTGACCCACATGGCGGCAGAAGAGACCACCGTCGCACAGCCTCATCGCGCGTCAGGCAACGTTCTTGAGGTGCTTGACCTGCGCACGCACTTTGCCATGCGCGCCGGCACCGTGCGTGCGGTGGATGGTGTCAGCTTTGACGTGCCGACGGGCACCACACTCGGCGTCGTCGGTGAGAGCGGTTCGGGAAAGAGCGTGACCGCCCTGTCCGTCATGCGCCT
>JBCDCF010000543.1:0-3269 GCA_039182345.1 Pseudomonadota bacterium | reverse complement strand
CGTCAGTGTCACACCCCGCAGGATGAAGGGGAGGACGGTGGTGGACAGTTCCACCCCTGCCGCGTTGCCGATGGCGGCAATGGCACCGTCCTTGTCGGTGGCCGCAAGCATGCCTGCCAGGATTGAGCCGCCTGCCGCATCAATGCCGCCGCACCAGCGGGCTTTTTCCATGGGCTTGGAGGGGAGCGCATCGGGGGCGATGACGGTCTGTGCGCCAAGGCCTTTGAGGTAGTCCAACGCATCGGGCTTGGAGGAGATGGCGGTGACGGCGTGGCCGAGCCGGGCCAGCATGGTAACGCCGAAGGAGCCTACGCCGCCCGTCGCTCCGCTGACCACGGCCGGGAGGGGGCCAGGCAGAAGGCCAAGGGTTTCAAGCCTGTCCACGGCAAGGCCTGCTGAGTAGCCTGCCACGCCAAGGGTTGCCGCCTCCCACAGGCTGAGACCATCCGGCAGGGCGAGGAGCCAGTCGGCAGGCACCCGCAGGTGGTCGGCAAAGCCGCCGTCGTGGGAGACTCCGATGCCCCGGCCATGGCAGATCACAGCGTCGCCCACGGCAAAGCGGGGATCCTCGCTCGCCTCCACGATGCCGACACACTCAATCCCGCCATTGACGGGGTAGCGGCGGACGATGGGGGCGCCACCAAGGCCTGCCAGCGCATCCTTGTAGTTGACCCCGGCATAGTGGGTGCGCACCAGAACGGCGCCCTCATCAAGGTCGGCACGGTCCATCTCTTGAAGGGTGCCGCGACCCACCGCGCCGTCTTTGTGGATGCGATAGGCCCTCATGGTGCGCTCCCTTGATTGGTGTGTGTGGACGCCCGCCGCTCCGACCAGTGGCGCACCGCCGACCAGGTGAGGAAGACGGCCGAGGCAATGAATAAGACCAGCGCGATGGGCTGCTGAAGGAAGAAGACAAAGTCGCCCCGCGCGATGACCATGCCCTGGCGCAAGCTCTGCTCGATCATCGGGCCGAGGACGAAGCCGATCACCATAGGGGCCAAAGGAAAGCGCAGCACCCTCATGAAAAAACCGAGGACCCCAGAGGCGAGCATCACCAAAAGGTCGAAGCCGTTGGAGTTGATGGAGAAGGTGCCGATGGCGAGGAGCACAACGATGATGGCCAGGAGCACAGGCTCAGGCGCGCGGATGGCGCGGGCGAAAACGGGCCCCATCAAAGCGCCGAGCACGATGAGGGACACGTTCACCACAAGGAGCGCGGCGAAGATAAATGTCATCAGGTCTGCATGCTCCACAAAGAGCCGTGGACCTGGTGTGATGCCTTGGATGATGAGGGCGCCCAGCATCACCGCTGTGATGGGGTCGCCAGGAATGCCAAGGGACAGTGTGGGCACCAGCGCCCCGCCTGTGACGGCGTTGTTGGCGGTTTCCGAGGCGACAATGCCGTCAGGCTCGCCTTTGCCGAAGTTGGCGCGGTTGGGGGAGGAGCGTTTGGCCTCCGCATAGCTGACCATGGAGGAGGCGGTGGCGCCAACGCCAGGAAGCGTGCCGATCCACGTGCCGATCATGGCCGACTTGCCGAAGACGCGCCAGCGCCGGGCCATGTCCCCCAAAGGCGGGAAGCGGAAGCCTGTGGCCGAGGCGGGGGGCGTTGCCGCGCCATCCCTTTGGGCGACCCGCCAGAACACCTCCGACAGGGCAAAAAGGCCCACCAGGAAAGGGACCAGCGCAATGCCCGCCATCAGGTTGAAAGAGGAAAAGTGCAGCCGCACGTCGCCTGTCAAAGGGTCCTGGCCGATTGTGGCGGCGATGAGGCCGAGGCAGCAGGCAAGCCCGCCTTTGAGAAGGTTCTCGCGCGAGACGCTGACCACGCAGGTGAGCGCGAATAGGCCAAGCGCGAAGTATTCGACCGGGCCGAACTTGAGGCCGAAGCGGGCAAGCAGCGGCGCGGCGAGGATGAGCACGAGGACGGAGATGATGCCGCCGATGGTGGAGGCCACCGTCGCCCAGCCGAGCGCCAGGTCGCCCTTGCCCTGCTGCATCATCGGGTAGCCGTCGAACACGGTGGCCGCCGCCTGGGGCGTGCCTGGCGTGTTGATCAAAATGGCCGACAGAGAGCCGCCATAGACCGAGCCTGCATAAAGGCCGAGGAGGAGGGCGATGGAGGGTTCAGGCCCCATCACGAAGGTGAGGGGAAGGGCAAGGGTGATGGCAAGGACCGACCCAAGACCAGGCATGGCTCCAATTAAAATGCCTGCCGCCGTGCCGCCGATGAGGATGGCAAGAATTGCGGGGTCGGCAAGGGAGGTGAGGGCGGCGGCAAGGCTCTCCATCACGAGGGTCCTTTGATGGACCTGATGATGTCATCAAGGCCGATCCCGGGCGGTCTGATGGAGAAGGCCTCGGCGAACACGTACCAAAGGCCTGGCACCACAACCGCCGTCACCAACGCGATGACGAGGATGTTGCGGTAGCCGAGCATCACCATAACGACGGGCAAGAACACCGCCGTTGCCATGAGGAAGCCCACATCGGCGAACACGGCGAGGTAGACGCTGACCAGCACCAAGAGCGCAAGGACGCGCCACCAGCGCATGGACGTCCAAGGTCTTGCGCCGGGGCGGCCGGCAAACAGGCCCTTCAGGAGGAGGGCAAGGCCGCCGGCAGCAAACAAGAGGAGCAGGAACCGCGGGAAGGTCATGGGGTTGCGGGCGAGCGCCACCCCATCGAACTGCCCTGGCAGCACTTGGCTTGCCATCACCGCCGCAAGGCCGAGGACGGCCGTTCCGGCGATGACGTTTTCGCGGTCCACCTGCATGGATCCGGCTAAACCCTTACTTGAGGACTTCTTTGAGGATCTTGCCGTTCACTTCGCTGCCCTGGTCCACTTCCTGGCGCACGGCAGCGCTGTCGAGGTAACGGGGGAAGGAGCCGAGCTTGGCAAGGGTTTCGCTGAACTGGGCGCTGTTGGCGGTTTCTTCGCAGGCGCTTTCCAGCTTGGCGCGCACGTCATCGGGCAGGCCGCGGGGGGCAAACAGACCGCCCCACCAGCTGGCGGTGGTCTTGAAACCTTCCTCGATGGAGGTGGGAAGGTCAGGGGCCGCGTCCACACGCTCGTCAGCAAAGATGGCAACGGCGTCAAGCTCATAGCGCGGCACGTTGGAGAAGATTGCCATATACATGTCGATGTGGCCGCCCATCAGCGCCGTCACCCCTGGACCGTCGCCCTGGAAGGGGACGTGTTCGATCTCAACACCCACCTCGTCCAGGAAGACCTCCATGGCAAGGTGCGGCAGCGAGCCTGGGCCGGG
>JBCDCF010000542.1:0-3274 GCA_039182345.1 Pseudomonadota bacterium | reverse complement strand
GGCTCGTGCCTTTGCCAGCCGTCATCAGCGCCATGAACTGGGCCTGCAGGTCGGTGGGAAAGCCTGGGTAGGGGGAGGTTTCCGCATCCACCGCGTAAATCCCGTGCCCGTTGCGGCGCACGCGAAGGCCGCGATTGGTGACGGTGATTTCGGCGCCGGCCTTTTCCATCAGCTCGATGGGGTGCTCAAGATGCTCTGCCGTTGCCCCTTCAAGGGTGACGTCGCCGCCGGCCATTGCCGTCGCAAGAGCGTAGGTGCCGGTTTCGATCCTGTCGGGCAGGACGGCATGGCGGGCGCCGCTCAGACGCTCCACACCGTCGATATAGATGGTGGAGGTGCCTGCCCCTTCGATGCGCGCACCCATCGCCGAGAGGCATTGGGCAAGGTTCACCACTTCAGGTTCGCGGGCCGCGTTCTCGATCACCGTTTCGCCGCGGGCGAGTGTGGCGGCCATCATCAGCGTGTGGGTGGCGCCGACGGAGACCTTCGGCATATCGATATGGGCGCCCGTCAGGCCCTTCTTGGCATGGGCGTTGACGTAGCCGCCTTCGATCTCGATGTCGGCGCCGAGGGCGCGCAGACCGTCGATGAAGAAGTCCACGGGGCGGGTGCCGATGGCGCAGCCGCCAGGGAGCGACACCCGTGCCTCACCCATCCTGGCAAGGAGGGGGCCGATGACCCAGAAGCTGGCCCGCATGGTGGAGACAAGCTCGTAAGGGGCAAGGGTGTCCACAATGGCGCGGGCGCTCAGATGCACAGTCTGCCCGGCAAGCCCGTCCTGCCCGCAGCGCTTGCCCTGGACGGACGCGTCGACACCGTGGTTGCCCAAAATGTGGAAGAGCTTTTGCACGTCCGCCAGACGGGGGACGTTCTCAAGTGTCAGCGTCTCGTCGGTGAGGAGCGAGGCGATCATCAAAGGCAGGGCGGCATTCTTAGCGCCGGAGATGGGGATGGAGCCCTCAAGCGGTGCCCCGCCGACGATACGAATACGATCCATGCCCTACCCTCAACGCGCCTTCCCGCAACAAAGCGGGCACCTTGCGGTGACGAAACTTACCATTTCGTGGCTAAGGGAGGCTGGCGATCGGATCAATTTGCGCGATTGATCCGCGGGGAGCCTTCTCGAGTCATTTGGCCGGCTGCGACATTTGGGCCACAGATCGGGCGGTTTCAGGTCGGCGACAGGAATGAGTCCAGGACGCGCTTGCGGCCTGCCTTGTCGAAATCGACGGTCAGTTTGTTGCCTTCCACCGCCGCCACATTGCCGTTGCCGAACTTTTGGTGGAACACGCGGTCGCCGATGGCATAGGCGCTCGGCGTCTTGGTGACGGACTTTGCCACAAGCTCGCCCTCGATGGTGTGGACCATCCTGCGCGACTGGGGCACGTCCTCGCGCCTGCGCTGGGCCCGCTCCCACCCCGGCGTGTGGTAGCTTGAGGAGAAGGTTTCCACCGTGTCGAACCGGCTGCCGCCATAGCCGCCAATGCCGCCATAGCCCGCATCCTCGCGCACCATGACGTTGGCTTCAGGCAACTCGTCGATGAAGCGTGAGGGGGCGCTCGACTGCCACATGCCGTGGGTGCGCCTGTTGAGGGCAAACCACACGAAGGCCTGCCGGCGCGCGCGGGTGAGGCCCACATAGGCAAGGCGCCGTTCCTCCTCCAGCCCCGCCTGACCGCTCTCGTCCATGGCGCGGATGGAGGGGAACAGCCCTTCCTCCCACCCGGGCAGGAACACAACGTCGAATTCGAGCCCCTTTGCGGCGTGGAGCGTCATCAAGGTGACCGCCTCGCCGCCGCTCTCTCCTTGGGCATCGGTGACGAGGGAGACGTGCTCCAGGAACGCGGGAAGGCTGTCGAACTCTTCCATGGAGCGGATGAGTTCTTTGAGGTTCTCAAGCCTGCCAGGGGCGTCGGCCGAGCGGTCCGCCTTCAGCATGTCCGTATAGCCGGACTCTTCAAGGACGATCTCGGCAAGCTCAGTATGGGGCAGCGTGTCGAGCTGGGAGCGCCAGCGGGCAAAGGCGCCGAGAAGCTGCGTCAGCCCGGTGCGGGCCTTGCCTTTGATCTCGTCGGTCTCAAGCAAGGTTGCGGCGGCGTGGGCGAGGGGAATGCCTGATGCGCGCGCGGTTTCGGAAATGGTGCGCAGCGTCACCTGGCCGAGGCCGCGTGTGGGGACGTTGACGATCCTCTCGAACGCCAGGTCGAACGCGGGCTGGGTGATGCAGCGGAAGTAAGCGAGCGCGTCGCGGATCTCCTTGCGCTCATAAAAGCGCGGCCCGCCGATGACGCGGTAGGAGGTGCCTGTGGTGACGAAGCGGTCCTCGAAGGCGCGCATCTGTGCGGTGGTGCGCACGAGGATCGCCATCTCGTCCAGCGAGACGTCCTTGCGATGAAGGCTCTCGATCTCCTCGTTGATGGCGCGCGCCTCTTCCTCTGAATCCCAGGCGGAGGCGACGGTGACGCGCGCGGCATCGGGGTCGGCCTCGTCGGTGAACAGCGTCTTGCCGAGGCGGCCTTCATTGTGGCCGATGAGGTGGGAGGCGGCGGCCAGGATGTGCTCGGTGGAGCGATAGTTCTGCTCAAGCCGCACCACGGTGGCGCCAGGAAAGTCGGTCTCAAAGCGCAAGATGTTGTCCACCTCAGCGCCGCGCCAGCCGTAGATGGACTGGTCGTCGTCCCCCACCACGCACAGATTGCGGTTGCCCTGGGCCAACAGGCGCAGCCACAGATACTGGGCGACATTGGTGTCCTGATACTCATCCACCAGCATGTAGCGGAAGCGGCTCTGGTACTGCTCCAACACGTCCGGGTTGGCGCGGAACAGGCGGATGGGCTCCAGAAGAAGGTCGCCGAAATCGGCAGCGTTCAGCGCCTTCAACCTGTCGCGATAGGCGTGATAAAGGGCAGCGCCCTTGCCGTTGGCGAAGTGGTCGCCCTCGCCTTTGGGAACGGCTTCCGGCGTCAGCCCGCGGTTTTTCCAGCCATCGAACATGGCAAGGAGCTGGCGGGCGGGCCAACGCTTTTCGTCAATGTTTTCAGCCGACAGGATCTGTTTGGCAAGGCGGATCTGATCGTCCGTGTCGAGGATGGTGAAGCTCGGCACAAGGTCCACCAGCTCGGCATGGCGACGCAGGATCTTGGTGCCTATGGCGTGGAAGGTGCCAAGCCAGGGCATGCCTTCGCTGGCAGGGCCCACCACGGCGGCGACCCGCTCTTTCATTTCCCGCGCGGCCTTGTTGGTGAAGGTGACGGCAAGGATTTCCGACGGGCGG
>JBCDCF010000541.1:0-3280 GCA_039182345.1 Pseudomonadota bacterium | reverse complement strand
GGCAAAAACGATTCAGCGTCATTCGCCGCGCCCGCCACTCCGACAAGAAGGCGACTCAGTTCCGCGGCGGCGCAAAGCCCCACGGCCCCAAGGTCCGCAGCCACGCCCACGACCTCCCCAAGAAGGTCCGCGTGATGGGTCTGAAGCACGCCCTGTCCGCCCGCGCCCGCGGTGAGGGGCTTGTGGTGCTCGACCAGGCCAGCGTGCCTGAAGCCAAAACCAAGGCGCTGAAGGCACAGCTTCAGAACCTCGGCCTTGCCAATGCGCTCATCATCGATGGGGCGGTGGACGACAACTTCGCCAAGGCTGCGCGCAACATTCCGATGGTGGACGTTCTGCCGCTCGCCGGCATCAACGTTTACGACATCATGCGCCGCGACACGCTGGTGCTGACCCGCTCGGCCGTTGAAGGCCTCGACGCGCGGTTCGCCGGCACGCCAGCGGCCAAGGCGCCTGCCGCTGAAGGGGAGGCAGCCTGATGGCCATCCAACTGACCAATTACGACGTGATCGTCTCGCCGGTGATCACCGAAAAGGCCACCGAAGCGTCTGAGAACAACCAGATTGTCTTTCGTGTGGCCAAGACCGCCACGAAGCCGCAGATCAAGGCGGCGGTGGAATCGCTGTTTTCCGTGAAGGTGATGGCGGTGAACACCTTGGTGCGCAAGGGCAAGATGAAGCGCTTTCGCGGCATCAAAGGCCGGACGTCTGACGTGAAGCACGCCGTTGTCACGCTGGCGGACGGTCAGTCCATCGACGTCACGACAGGGCTTTAGGACCATGGCACTCAAAAGCTATAAACCAACATCGCCCGGTCAGCGCCAGCTCGTCATCGTCTCGCGCAAGGGCCTGCACAAAGGTGCGCCCGTCAAGTCGCTGACCGAGGGGCTGACCAAGTCCGGCGGTCGCAACAATGTGGGCCGCAAGACCAGCCGTCACCGCGGCGGTGGCCACAAGCGCGCCTACCGTCTGGTGGACTTCAAGCGCCGCAAGTTCGACGTGCCGGCAACGGTGGAGCGTCTTGAGTACGACCCCAACCGGTCGGCTTTCATCGCCCTCATCAAGTACGACGATGGCGAACTGTCCTACATCCTCGCCCCCCAGCGTCTGGCTGAGGGCGACAAGGTGCTGGCCGGCGCCAAGGTGGACGTAAAGCCTGGCAATGCCATGCCGGTGTCGGCGATCCCCGTTGGTACCATTGTCCACAACATCGAAATGAAGCCCATGAAGGGCGGTCAGATCGCGCGCGCTGCCGGCGCCTATGCGCAAATCGTCGGCCGCGACCAGGGCTACACGGTGCTGCGCCTTCAGTCGGGCGAACAGCGGCGCGTGCCCGGGGCCTGCATGGCCACCTGTGGCGCCGTCTCCAACCCCGACCACGGCAACATCAAGCTGTCCAAGGCTGGTCGCTCGCGCTGGCTCGGCCGCCGGCCGCAGACCCGCGGTGTGGCCATGAACCCCTTCGACCACCCCCATGGTGGCGGTGAGGGGCGCACCTCCGGCGGCCGTCACCCTGTGACGCCTTGGGGTCAGCCCACCAAAGGCAAGCGCACGCGGTCCAACAAAGCGACGGACAAGTATATCGTCCGCTCGCGTCACGCACGGAAGAAGTAAAATGACGCGTTCGGTTTGGAAAGGTCCGTTCGTCGACGGCTACATGCTGAAGAAGGCGGAGAAAGCGCGGGAATCGACCCGCAACGAGGTCATCAAGATCTGGTCGCGGCGTTCGACGATCCTTCCGCACTTCGTGGGTCTGACGTTCGGTGTCTACAACGGCCACAAGCACATCCCTGTGACGGTGTCGGAAGACATGGTGGGGCACAAGTTCGGTGAATTCGCGCCGACCCGCACCTACTACGGCCACGGGGCGGACAAGAAGGCGAAGAGGAAGTAATGGGCAAGGCAAAGAAGCCCCGCGCTCTCGCCGAGACCGAGGCGAAGGCGGTCAACAAGATGATCCGCATCAGCCCCCAGAAGCTCAATCTGGTGGCCGCGACCATCCGTGGGAAATCCGTGCAGTCGGCGCTGTCTGAGCTGGAATTCAGCCAGAAGCGGATCGCGCGCGACGTGAAGAAGACCTTGGAATCGGCCATCGCCAATGCGGAAAACAACCATGATCTCGACGTGGACGCGCTGGTGGTGAAGGAGGCCTATGTGGGCAAGGCGCTGGTGATGAAGCGCTTCCGTCCCCGTGGCCGCGGCCGCGTCGGGTCGATCACCAAGCCGTTCTCGCACCTCACCATTGTCGTGCGGGAAGTTGAGGAGGCGGCCTGATGGGTCAGAAAGTATCGCCTGTCGGGCTGCGTCTCGGCATCAACCGCACCTGGGACTCCCGCTGGTACGCTGAAGGCGGCGAGTACGGGAAGCTTTTGCACGAGGATATCGCCATCCGCGAGATGCTCATGAAGGAGCTGAAGCAGGCGGCGGTGTCCAAGATCGTCATCGAGCGTCCGCACAAAAAGTGCCGCGTCACCATCCATTCGGCCAGGCCGGGGGTTGTGATCGGCAAGAAGGGTGCCGATATCGATCGCCTGCGCAAGGCGGTGGCGAAGATGACGGACTCCGAAGTCCACATCAACATCGTCGAAGTGCGCAAGCCTGAGGTGGACGCAACGCTGGTTGCAGCCTCCATCGCACAGCAGCTTGAGCGTCGTATCGCCTTCCGCCGTGCCATGAAGCGGGCCGTGCAGACGGCCATGCGCATGGGCGCCGGTGGCATCCGCATCAACTGCGGCGGTCGTCTGGGCGGTGCGGAGATTGCGCGCACGGAGTGGTACCGCGAAGGCCGCGTGCCGCTGCACACCCTGCGTGCCGACATCGACTACGGGGTGGCCACGGCCAACACCGCTTACGGCACCTGCGGCGTCAAGGTTTGGATTTTCAAGGGCGAGATCATGGAGCACGATCCCATGGCCTCCGAGCGCCGCGCCACGGAAGCGGCGAACCAGGGCTCGTCCGGTCGCCGTCGGGGCGATGACCGCGGCTAAGGGGGTTTAGGACATGTTGCAGCCGAAGCGGACGAAGTTCCGCAAGCAGCACAAGGGCCGCATTCACGGCGTGGCCAAGGGTGGCACCGATCTGAACTTCGGTGCCTATGGTCTGAAGGCGCTTGAGCCCGAGCGGGTGACGGCGCGCCAGATCGAAGCCGCCCGCCGTGCCATGACGCGCTACATGAAGCGTCAGGGCCGTGTGTGGATCCGCATCTTCCCGGATGTGCCTGTGTCCAAGAAACCCACCGAAGTGCGTATGGGTAAGGGCAAGGGCTCGGTGGAATACTGGGC
>JBCDCF010000540.1:0-3282 GCA_039182345.1 Pseudomonadota bacterium | reverse complement strand
CTCGAACACTTCGTTGAGCGCCCGAAACTCGCCGTTTTGCCAGTTGGGGTAGCCGTGATGCTCGTCGAACAGGATGAGCGCGCCCTCGGCCATGCGTGGTTTCAGCCGCTCAAGGGCGTAGCGGCAGGGGCTGTAGGTGTCGGTGTCCATATGGACGAAGGCGACGGGCCCCCCGTGGCTGTCGAGGAAGGGCGCCACGGTGTCCTCCACCCAGCCGATCACCAGCTCCACATTCTTGCGCACTTTGGGCGGCCGGCCTTTGCGGTTGAAGGCCGTGAGGGCGGGCAGCGACTTGCCGTACCAGTCCTCCGACAGGCCCTTGAAGGCATCGAACCCATAAAGGGTGCGGCGGTCGCCAAGGTCGCTCAACACCTGGGCGAACTGGTTGATGCCGACAGCCTTATAGACGCCAAGCTCCATCACCAGCCCCTCTTTGGGCGCGCGCCTGATGGCCAAGTCGCGGATCTCGTCCGTGCGACGCATCAACAAAGCACGGTCCAGGAATGGTTCGATGAAGTCGGCCGAGTCCTCCGCAGCACGGGCAATCAAAACATCGTTGACGGCGGGCTTGGGCGGTTTTTGCACGCGCACGTGCCGCCCCCTCGCCTTGGCAACTAAGCGCTTCAGTTGAACCATGTCCCGTCCTTGTCAGAAACCATGCCGGGCAAGGGCGTCCAGGAGGACGCGGGCCGGCTCGCCCCTTTGGGGGCGCGGTGCGGCTGAGAGCCCAGCAACGTCAAGCCCATCAACGTCTGCCATGGCAATGACGTTGGCGGCCGCCAGACCGGCAAGCTCGCCACGGTCGCGCTTGGGGCCGCGATAGGTGGCCGTCTTGACCACCATGGTGGGCCGCCCCGCGGCAATGCACTCGCTCACCATCGACAAACTGTCTGCCGTGACGATAACGGCATCCGCCTCGAACGCGGCTCGGTTGGAGTTGACGCCGCCTGTGCGAAACGGGTGGAGCGACACACGCGCGTGCCCGGCAAGGCTCTTCTGCATCGCTGCAAACGGTGCCTGCGGCGTGCGGCGGGAATCAAACACGCTCAGATGCCAGTCAGGGCAGGTGTCGAGGAGGCCGGCAAGGCGTTCCGCCATCGCTGCAAAATCGGCCTCTGTATAGGCGTAGTGCTTGGTGTCTCCGCCAAGGAGCATGGCGATCGTCCGCGGGGCGTCGGCCGCCAAGGGTCGCGGCGGGGGAAAGTCGGTAAGGTCCACTTCAGAGGGGCGTGGCACCGTTTCCATGCGCTCGCCCGTTGCTGCCACAGGGGTGAGGAGGAGGGAAAAGCCCACCGAGGGCCACTTGGCAAAGCCGTAATAGATGTTGCGGGCACCATAGCGCCGCGCGGCGGCAATGTTGGCGGCTGCGGTGGATGGCCCTGTGGAGACGACAATGTGCGCAGCTTCAGGCCACCCTGCCACAGACGCATCCGCCCACGGTGCCGCAACCCCGTCAGGCAACAGGCGCACATTGCGTGACAGGAACGGGGCCGGTGCGAGGCTGGCGGCAGCAAGGCGGGCAAGGCGGCGCGAGCGCGGCCGCACCTCCTCCATGCGCAACCAGTGGGCGCGCACAGGGACTTTGTGGCCAAGGGCACGCACAATCCCGTCGGACGCACGGTCGTGGCCGGCAACACCGTCACTGAGGACAAGCACGTCCCTCAGCGCCAATGCTCGGCAATCCACGGCGTGGGGCGGATCTTTTTGCGCAGCCGCTTGTACCAGACCTTTTCCGGCCACACCCCGTCGCGGGCATGGTCGGGGTTGGGGTAGCCTGTGAAGCAAATCACCTTCGCATCCGCAGGCAGCGCGGCGGGGCGCACATAGTTCATGGGGAAACGCGGCACCAGGGCGTGCTTGAAGCTCACACACCAGGGGGCCGGCCAAAAGGTCCGCTCAGAGATGGTGCGGGACTGGAAGGTCTGGCTGTTGGGGAAGCGGGCGACCGTCCCCTCAGGATCGGCCATCAAGGTGTCGTAGACCTCGGTGTGGCTGCCCACATCAAGCCTAAACACACTGGTGTTGCCGATGCCGGAACCGGGCTGCGTCCAGTTTTCAATGACGCAGTAGGAGGCGTCGGGCGCATGGTCGAAGAAGTCATCGATGGTGCCGGTCACCACCACATCAAGGTCGATGAACAAGAACCGGCCGGTGACGTCGCCAAGGTCCTTTTGGGTGAGCGCGATCTTGCGCCAGGCCTTCCACTGGTGGGAGGCCGGCAGGTCGATGGGCGGCAAGGGCTTGGGCTCAATGGCAGGGTCGAGGCCGGCCGCATCGTCGGTGAAGCACACAAAGCGCAACGGACGGGCGGTGTGGCGCAGGACCATGTTGTGGAGCGTGTTGGCGTAGTCTGCGCCGTAGGCCGTGCCCCACTTCATGCAGACGATGGTTTGTGTGCCGCCTGTCATCGCCCCCACCCGAATTGACGGGGGTTTCCTTAACGGATCGGTGCGCCACGGGCAAAGGGTCGGCGGCGGCCATCAACTGGCAAGCGCAATCCTGTCGGCCTTGGGAAGCTGCGCGGCAAAGACCGATCCGTCAGGCCCGGTGCGCTCAAGGGCAAGCTCACCGTCGAGGCGGGCCATGATCTGGCGGGAAATGGCAAGGCCGAGGCCCGCCCCTGCCCGCTTCTCCTGCCCCCAGCTGCCGCCGAACTTGGTGAAGAGGCGCGTGCGGATGGACGGGCTGATCCCATGGCCTTCGTCGATGACGCGCAAGACCACCTGCTCGCCCTCCACACTGCCGGACACCCGCACCACAGGGACGTCCCCGTGGAACTTGATGGCGTTGGAGATGAGGTTGACCAAGACCTGCTTCAGCCTGTCCGCGTCCGCGTTGACGAAAAGGGGCGGCCCCTCCTCCACCTTCACACGCACCCCTTCGCGCTCGGCAAGGCCTTCAAGGGCGGCGGCCGAGGCCAGCACCACCTCGCGCGCATCAAGAAGCCCCATGGACATGGGCGCCACACCCCCTTCAAGGCGCGCAAGGTCCAAGATGTCGTCAAGGAGGCGGGTCAACCGGTCGGCCTCGGCGGCAATGATGCCGATGAAGCGGTCGGTGCGGGCCGCATCGTGGGGCCCTTCTGCCAATAGTTCGGCGAAGGAACGCACCGCCGTCAAAGGCGTGCGCATCTCGTGGCTGACGCGGCTTAAAAAGTCGTCCTTTTCCTCCAAGAGTGCTGTGAGGGAGGCGTTGGCTGCGCGCAGTTCAGCCGCCGTCCTTTCAAGCTCGATGGAGCGCACGCCAAGGGCGCGGGCGGCCCGCATGGCCTCCTGGCTGTCG
>JBCDCF010000539.1:0-3285 GCA_039182345.1 Pseudomonadota bacterium | reverse complement strand
GCGAAGATGTTTGACGGCGCGCCCATCAATGCCACCGAAGGCCGCGCAGTCCTGCACGTGGCGCTGCGCGGCAAAGGCCCGTTCCATGTGGACGGGCACAACGTGTCGGACGATGTGGCGGCCGTCCTCACCAAGATGCTGGCCTTCGCCGACGGCGTGCGCGATGGCGCCATCACCGCCGCCGACGGCAAACCCTTTACCGATGTGGTCAATATCGGCATCGGCGGGTCCGATCTTGGGCCGCGCATGGTGGCGCGGGCCCTCTCGCCCTACCGCGGCAAGGGTCCGCGGGTGCACTTCGTTGCCAATGTGGACGGGGCCGACATTGCCGATGTGACGGCAGGGCTCGACCTTGCGCGCACCCTCTTCCTCGTCGCCTCCAAGACCTTCACCACCCAAGAGACCATGACCAATGCTGCCACCGCCCGCGCCATGGTGGTGGAGGCGCTGGGCGAGCAGGCGGTGGGTGCCCACTTCGCCGCCATCTCCACAGCGCTCGACAAGGTGGCCGCCTTCGGCATCGCAGACGACCGGATTTTCGGGTTCTGGGACTGGGTGGGCGGCCGCTACTCGGTCTGGTCGGCCATTGGCCTTCCCGTTGCCATTGCCGTCGGGTCAGAAAATTTTCGCGCCTTTCTGGCAGGGGGCGCTGCGGCGGACGAGCACTTCCTGAAAAGGCCGCTCGCCGACAACATCCCCGTCATGATGGGGATGCTGCGGGACTGGTATCGCACCTTCTGCGGCCTTCGCGCCCACGCCGTCCTTCCCTACGACCAGCGCCTTGTGGAGTTTGCCGCCCACCTTCAACAGGTGGACATGGAATCCAACGGCAAGCGCGTCACCCGCGACGGTGTGCCGGCCCACCACCCCACGGGCCCCGTTGTGTTCGGCGAACCTGGCACCAACGGCCAGCACGCCTTTTATCAGCTGATCCACCAGGGGACGGACATCGTGCCGTGCGATTTTCTGGTGGCGGCAGAGCCCCACGAGGCGCTCGGCGACCATCACCAAAAGCTCCTCGCCAACGTCCTTGCCCAGTCACAGGCATTGATGCGCGGGCGCACGCTGGACGAGGCGAAGGCCCAGCTTCTGGACAAGGGACTGTCGGAGGCGGAGGCCGACCGCCTTGCCCCACACAGGGTGTTTCCGGGCAACCGTCCGTCCACCACCTTCGCCTACCGCACGCTCGACCCGCACACGCTGGGCAAGCTTTTGGCGTTTTACGAGCACTCCGTCTTCGTCCAGGGCGTTGTGTGGAACATCAACTCCTTCGACCAGTGGGGGGTGGAACTCGGCAAGGAGCTTGCCGGCGGCCTCCTTCCTGCCGTCAAAGGCGAGGGGTCGGTGGATGCCGATGCCTCAACCGCTGCCTTGCTTGCCCATTTGACAGGGTCGGCGCGATAATCACGGCGCCAAGGTGGGCAGCCGCGTGGTCATGCCGCTGTCGCAGAAGGCCACTTTCATTGAACCTGCGCTGGTCGACACCCGGCTGGCGCGTTAGCTTGCCCGCCAAAGGCTGGCTGAGGGAGACGCTTCCATGAACGAGATGACAATGGCGAAATTCGGGCTTGGAGCCTCAGCCTTGCGCCTGGAGGATCAGGCCTTTGTCACCGGCCATGGCCACTATCTGGATGACTATCAGCCTGAAGGGGCGCTGGCGGCCTTCTTCCTGCGCTCGCCCATCGGCAACGGCACCTTCAAGATCACCGGCGGGCTCGATGCCGCCCGCGCCCACCCGGGCGTCCACCTCATCCTCACCTATGAGGACATTGCCCACCTTGCCCCGATGCCCTGCAAAGGCGGGCAGGACCAGGAAGATGGCACCCCCACCCCCGTGCCGGATCGCCCTTGCCTTGCCAAGGACACGGTCAAGCACGTGGGCGATGCGGTCGCGATCATCGTTGCCGACACCATGGCCATCGCCCAGGACGCGTCGGAACTGATCGAGGTGGACTGGGACGGTGTCGATGCCGTCACCGATGCCGGCGATGCTTTGAAGGACGGTGCGCCTTTGGTGTGGCCGGGCACAGGCACCAACCGCGCCTTCCGCTACACCCAGGGCGACAAGGACGCGACGGAAGCCGCCTTCGCCAAGGCCAAGACCGTTGCCAAGCTGGAAATCATCAACAACCGTCTCGTCACCAACTTCATGGAGCCGCGCGGCGCCGTCGGTGAGTTCGATGCCAGGACAGGCCGCTACACCCTGACCGCGGGCACCCAGGGCGGCCACATGATGCGCGACATCATCGCCGGCGACATCATGAAGATCGATGCCGACAAGCTGCGCGTGGTGACCCCCGATGTGGGCGGCGGCTTCGGCACCAAGATTTTCTGCTACCCGGAATACCCTGTGCTCCTGGTGGCGGCGGAAAAGCTCGGCAAGCCTGTGAAGTGGGTGTGCGGGCGCTCAGAAGCCTTCATGTCGGACACACAGGGGCGCGACAACATCACCGTTGCCGAGCTGGCGCTGGACGAGAACCACAAGTTCCTTGGCCTGAGGGTGAACCTGAAGGCCAATATGGGGGCGTACCTGTCCCAGTTCGCGCCGTTCATCCCCTTCATCGGCATCACCATGGCGCCTGGCGTCTACGACATTCCGACGATGTTCGTGGTGATCGACGGCGTCTTCACCAACACCGTTCCCGTGGATGCCTATCGCGGTGCGGGACGGCCCGAGGCGGCCTACTGCATCGAGCGGCTTGTGAACGAGGCGGCGCGCATCACGGGGGTCGACCCCATCGAGATGCGGCGCATCAACTTCATCAAGCCCGAGCAGATGCCCTATAAGACCGCAGCGGGCCGCACCTACGACACGGGCGAGTTCGACGGCCACATGACCCGCGCCCTTGAGGTGATCGACTGGAAAGGGTTCGACGGCCGCGTGAAGGAGAGCGCCGACCGCGGCGCCTATCGCGGCATCGGCCTTGCCACCTATATCGAGGCCTGCGCCTTCCCAGGCTCTGAGGCGGCCGAGGTGGAGCTGAACGCCGACGGCTCCGTGCTTTTGAAGATCGGCACGCAGTCCAACGGTCAGGGCCACGCCACCGCCTATGCACAGGTGATTGCCGAGAAGCTTGGCCTCGACCTGTCACAGATCACCATGATCCAGGGCGACACCGATCAGGTGAAGACTGGCGGTGGCACGGGCGGCTCGCGCTCCATCCCCCTTGGCATCCCCTCGGTGGACAAGGCCGCCGTTGAGCTTGGCGATAAACTGAAGTCCCTTGCCAGCGACAAGCTGGAAGCCTCCGCACAGGACCTTGAGTTCTCAGGCGGCGCGGTGCG
>JBCDCF010000538.1:0-3291 GCA_039182345.1 Pseudomonadota bacterium | reverse complement strand
GTGCACCTGCGTTATCATGGCCCGGCAAGACTTGGATTGAGCGCTTATGAGCGACCCCCACGTTCTCATTGTCGATGATGCCCGCGACATCCGCGAGCCCCTTGCCGCCTACCTGAAGAAGCACGGATTTCGCGTGTCCCTGGCGCCCAACGCAGCGGCCGCACGGGAGATGCTGGCAAACGGCGCCATCGACCTTGTGATCCTTGATGTTATGATGCCTGGGGAGGACGGGCTGAGCCTGTGCCGCGCCATTGCTGCGGACGGGAAGGATGGGCCGCCCGTCATCCTCCTCACAGCCATGGCCGATGATGCTGACAGGATTGTGGGTCTCGAACTTGGCGCGGACGACTATGTGGTCAAACCCTTCAATCCACGCGAACTCCTGGCGCGCATGCGCGCAGTCCTGCGCCGCGTGCCGCCGCCGCCACCCAAGGTAAAGACCGGTTGCCGCGCCTTCTCAGGCTGGCGGCACGACCCGTCAAGCCGCACCCTCCTCAAACTGGCGGAGGCGGGGGCTGAGCCCGTCCCCCTCACCAGCGCTGAAAACAAGCTGCTGACGGTGTTCTTGGAGCGGCCCCAGGAGGTGTTGAGTCGCGACCAGCTTCTGGACCTCACAGCAGGGCGCGAGGCCAAACCCTATGACCGTGCCATCGACAACCACATCAGCCGTTTACGCCGTAAGATCGAGCCTGACCCCAAAAACCCCAGCCTGATCGTGACGGAATGGGGAGGCGGCTACAGGCTGGCCGCCGACGTGGTTGAGGATGAAGCCGCGCAGGAATCGCCCGGGTGAGCCTTGCGTTCCTGAAGCGCCTCCCTGCCGCCGTCTGGTCGCGGCGGCCCCGCGGCATTTTTGGGCAGTTTGCGCTCCTCCTCGTGGGGGCGATGGTGGTGGCGAACCTCGTTGCCGTCTCGCTCCTTGATTCAGAACGCTCCCGCGCGGTGCGCGAAGCACGGCGCGGGGCTGAGGTGGAGCGCATCGTGTCCCTCGTTCCCGTGCTTGAAGGGGTGCCTCAGCACCTGCGGCCGGAGGTGGCACGGGCGGCATCCTCGCCGATCCTCAACCTCAGGATCGATGATGATCCGCTGGTGGATCACACCGACAGGGACCGCCTGTCACGGCGCATCCACGGTCTTCTTGTGGACGCTTTGGAGGAGGCCCTTGAGGAGGACGGGCGCGATGATGTTGCGCCGGAGGATGTGCGTGTGGATGCCTGGCGTCCCCGTCGCAACTGGGGCGACCATGATGATGACAGGGGCTGGTGGCGCCGGTCGGTGCGGCTGCGCACCTCCATCCGCCTTGAGGATGGCTCCTGGCTGAACGCGCGGCAAGGCCGTCCGCCGCGCCGACCCCCCGGTTCGGGCGGGGCGGTGGCGTTCGCGCTGGTCTTGTCCATTGCGGCGGTGCTGGGCGTCGGATTGTGGTTCATCGGCCGCATCACCAGGCCCCTGCGTGCCCTTGGCGCCGCCGCCGAGCGGGCCGGGGCCGGAGACAGGACCGCGATGGTGAAGGTGGAAGGGGTCGGCGAGGTGCGCGCTGCGGCCGAAGCCTTCAATGCCATGCAGGCTGAGATCGCCCGCTTCGATGCGGAACGGGCAAGGGCCATTGCCGCCGTCGGGCACGACCTTCGCACCCCCATCACATCGCTCAGAATACGGGCGGAGATGCTGGACGGTCCTGAGCGCGATGCGATGGTGCGCACCTTGGACGAAATGCGCGTGATGGCCGACGGTCTCCTTGCCTGGGGCCGCAACGAGGCGGAGACCGAGGCGCGCGGGGAGGTGGACCTTGCGACCCTCTTGGCAAGTCTTTGCCAGGCGGACGAGGCGTTGTCCTATGAGGGGCCGGTGAGCCTCACCCTCAAAGGGCGCCCTGTGGCCTTGTCGCGGGCGTTCTCAAACATCCTCGACAATGCCAAGCGCTATGGGGGCGGGGCCGTGGTGCGGCTGGCGGCGGACGGGCAAGCGGCTGCCATCACGGTGACGGACGAGGGGCCTGGCATTCCAGGCGAGCGGCTCGCGGATGTGCTTGAGCCTTTCACGCGGCTTGAGGAATCCCGCAGCGCCGATACTGGCGGGGCAGGGCTTGGCCTTGCCATTGCCCAGACCATCATCCGCGCGCACGCAGGGACCCTTAACCTCCACAACCGCACCGACGGCGAGGGGAGCGGACTTGTGGTGACGGTGACCCTGCCGCGGGAAACCGCCGGCCGCCGCGACTGATCCGCCTGGCCGGAGCGTGGAACCGGCCCCGCCCCCCGGTCAGTAGAGCCCTGCCACCTTGGCACGCAGCTGGACGAGGGCAAGGACGGTGTCGATGGTCGGGGTGGGTTTGCCCAAGATCCTGCCAAGCTCTTGGACCGAGGCGACGAGGGCATCGATCTCCATGGGCCGGCCCGCATCAAGATCCTGCAGCATGGAGGTGCGGTGCGTGCCGACGGCCGCGCCGCCATCGATCCGCCGCTCCACATCGATGGGGAACTTGACGCCGAGCTCTTCTGCAATCTCCTGCGCTTCCACCATCATGCCTCTTGCGACGGCACGGGTGCCAGGGTCGGTGCACAACACATCGAGCGTTGCGTGGGTGAGGGCGGAGATGGGGTTGAAGGAGAGGTTCCCCCACAGCTTCACCCAGATCTCGTCGCGGATCTTGGGGCGCACGGGCGCCTTCAGGCCCGCCGATGACAACGCTTTGGAGAGGGCAAGTGCGCGCTCTGACTTCGACCCGTCCGGCTCGCCAAGGGTGAAGCGGTTGCCTTCGATGTGGCGCACCGTGCCAGGTTCGCTCACCTCTGCCGCTGGGTAGACCACACAGCCAAGAACGCTGTCGGGGCCGAACCCATCCCACTGGGCATTGCCTGGGTCGACGGTCTGAAGGCGCGTGCCCTCTAGGGGGCCGCCCAGCTTGTGGAAGTACCACCAAGGCAGCCCGTTGACGCCGCTGACAAGGGTGGTGCCCTCTCCCATCAACGGCTTGATCTTGTCCACCACAGGGGGGACGGAGTGGGCTTTCAGCGTGACGATCACATAGTCCTGGGGGCCAAGACTCTTGGGATCGTCTGAGGCGGAGACGGGGACGGTGGTGGTCTCATCGCCCTCAATAAGGGTAAGGCCCTTCTCCTTCATGGCCGCAAGGTGGGGGCCGCGGGCCACAAGGCTCACATCCGCCCCGGCCTGGCCGAGCTTTGCGCCCATGTAGCCGCCGATGGCGCCGGCGCCAAAAATGCAGATCTTCACGCCCGGTCGGCCCCTAGGCCAAGCTTGTCCGCAAGGCCGATGCGTTGGAGTTTG
>JBCDCF010000537.1:0-3293 GCA_039182345.1 Pseudomonadota bacterium | reverse complement strand
GTTGGGCGATGGAGGTGCGCTCGTTCACCTGGTGCATGGTGCTGCCCACATCGCCGAACTCCACCACGGGGCAGAAGTCTTTGATGAAGCGTGCGTCCGACGTGCCGCCCCCTGTGGTCGCCTCGGGTCGCACCCCTGTGGCCGCCTCCACAGCATCGCTGACGGCATCGATCAACGCCGTGTCGCGCGTCAGAAACGCACCGAAGGCGGGCAGGAAGGAGACCGTCGCGTCCGCCTCTGGGGCAGCGGCCTTGATGCGGGCCTCAAGCTCCGCCGTCAGCGTTTCCACCGTCCACGTGTCGTTGAAGCGCACATTGAAGCGCAGCGATATGGACGGGGGAATGACGTTCCACGCCTCGTTCCCCACATCGATGGAGACAATTTCAAGGTTGGAGGGGGCAAACTCCTCGGTGCCCGAATCCAGTGTCGCGTTCAGCGCTGCGCCAATGGCAAGACACTCCGGCACAGGGTTGTGGGCGGCGTGCTGGTAGGCGACGTGGCCTTGCCGTCCACCCACCACGACGGTGCCCGACAAGGACCCGCGGCGCCCCACTTTGATGGTGTCGCCAAGTCGGGTGCGCGATGTGGGCTCGCCGACAATGCAGCCATCGAACCGCGTCCTCTCCGCGCACCATTTCATCAAAGGGAGCGTGCCGTTGACGGCAGGGCCTTCCTCATCGCCCGTGATCACGAAGGACACTTGGCCCGCGCTGCCTGACTGTGCCCACTCCGCGCCGGCGGCAATCATCGCGGCGACGCCGCCTTTCATGTCCACCGCGCCGCGGCCCGACAGGGTGTCGCCGTCGATGGCGGGGTCGAACGGGGGCGTACTCCACGCGTCGAGAGGCCCTGGCGGGACAACGTCCACATGGCCGGCAAAGGCAAGGTGGCGGCCGCCGGTGCCCTTGGTGGCATAAAGGTTTTCGACCGCAGGGGTGCCCTCGGCCTGAAAGGTCATCCGCGTGACGGCAAAGCCCGCCTCGGTGAGGGCACGCTCAGTAACGTCGAACACTTCGCCTTTTGCGGGGGTGACGCTCTCGGCGGCAATCAGCGCCTTTGCCAAGGAGACGGGGTCGACCATCCCCTCAAACGCCGCGTGTGTTGGGCCCTGGGCCGAACTGATTGCGCCCTGGATCGCCCGGCAAAAGCCCGATCACCACGTAGCCGATGAAGTTGATGAACGGGACGGCCATCACCAGCGAAAGCCAGCCGGATAGACCCCGGTCATGCAGGCGCTTCACGGTGAGAGAGAACTGCGTCCAAAGGCTTGCCATCAGCACGAACGGGAAGGCGGGGCTGAACTGCGGCGTGCCCGTCGCCTCGTCCACCGACGGCATGGCAACGGCAAACATCAACAGGACGCAAAAGCCCGTGGAGAGCCAGTAGACCTCGCGGCTGATCCTGCCGTCAAAGCCCAAAAGCGCCCACAGTACGGACGGGTCCTTGGTCGCCGCAGCCACAATCAATCCCGCAAAAGGTCGTTGATGGAGGTTTTCGCGCGGGTCCTTTCATCGACCCGCTTGACGATGATGGCGGCCGACAGGGAGAGCGCCTCGTTGCTGGCGCTCTTGGTGCTGACGGAGCCAGGGACCACCACGGAGTAAGGCGGCACTTCGCCACGGAAGGTCTCGCCTGTGGCGCGGTCGATCACTTTCGTGGACGCACCCAGGAACACACCCATGGAGATGACGCTGCCACGGCCAATGCGCACCCCTTCGGCCACTTCAGAGCGTGCGCCGATGAAGCAGTCGTCCTCAACGATCACGGGGTCGGCCTGGAGGGGCTCCAGAACGCCGCCGATGCCTGTGCCGCCGGAGATGTGGCAGTTCTTGCCGATCTGCGCGCAGGAGCCGACGGTGGCCCAGGTGTCGATCATGGTGCCTTCATCCACGTAGGCGCCAAGGTTGACGAACGAGGGCATCAATACGACGCCAGGCGCGATGTGGGCCGAGCGGCGCACGATGCAGCCAGGCACGGCGCGAAAGCCCGCCTGCTCAAAATCGATCTCGCTCCATCCCTCGAACTTGGAGGGGACCTTGTCCCACCAGGTGCCTTCGCCGGGTCCGCCTGGGATCGCCTCCATGGGTGTCAGGCGGAAGGACAGGAGCACAGCCTTCTTCAGCCACTGATTGACCTTCCAGCCCGAGGGGGTGGGCTCGGCCACCCGCAGCACCCCGCGGTCCAACAGGCCAAGGGCCTTTTCCACCGCATCGCGGGCCCGCCCCGTGGTCCTGGCGGTGATGGTGGCGCGTTCCTCAAAGACGGAATCGATGGTGGCCGCAAGGCGGTCGCGTTCGGCTTGGCTGATCTGCATGGTCACTTCGGGATGGTCTGTTCTTGTGAGGACATAGGCAGTCGCGCACCAAAAGCCCAGCGTCTGATGCGCATGTTCTGGGCGGCGGGCATAAAGGTTGGCCCGGCAGGGGTGCGCGCGTTGACGGGCCGGCCGGGACAGACCACGTTGCGCGCCGACACCCCGCTCGGTTTGGAACGCCCGGCCATGGCCCATTCTGCCGCCCACATCCTTGTTGCCGAGACGCCATGCTGAGCCGTGGGACGCGGCGGACCCTATCGTTCGGCCTGCAAACGGTCCTCGGCATCCGCCAAAAAGGCTATTTCATTCCCTCCCGCACGGCCCCTGCTGCGGCCGCCTGGTCGCAGCGGCCTTACAAGGCCCTGACGCAGACATTCGATGCCGCCCGGCAAAGGTTTGCCGATCACCTGGCGCTGATCGATGGCTTTAACGAGGATCTTGCGGTGCTGGATGGCCCGCCGCCGGAGCCGCGGTTCGACCAGACCTGGTTTCCGCGGCTCGATGCGGCAGCGCTCTACGCCTTGGTGCGCCACCACGCCCCGCACAGAATTGTCGAGGTGGGGTCGGGCCACTCCACCCGCTTCATCGCCCGCGCCATCCGCGACGGCGGCTTTGCGAGCGAGATGACCGCCATCGATCCGCAGCCCCGTGCCGACATTGAGGGTCTTCCCATCACGCTCATCAAGACGACGTTGCAGGCGGCAGGGCTCGGGCCGTTTGAGGCGCTGAAGGGCGGCGACATCTTGATGGTGGATTCAAGCCACATCCTGATGCCTGGCAGCGATGTGGATCTTGTGTTGAACCACGTGATCCCGGCGCTGCCGGCGGGCGTCATCGTCGGCTTTCACGATGTGTTTTTGCCGGACCCTTATCCCCCGGCCTGGCCCTTCAACGTCTATAATGAGCAGAACGGTGTGGCGCCCCTCATCGGCGGGCGGGCGGAGCTTGTGTTTTCCAGCGCCTATGTGGTGGCGCACAT
>JBCDCF010000536.1:0-3296 GCA_039182345.1 Pseudomonadota bacterium | reverse complement strand
GCGCGTGCCCTTCACCCGCCTTGCCATGAGCCCCATGGAACCGCGCACCGCCCTTGGCGCCTACGATGCGCTTAGCGGCACCTTCACCCTCACCTGCGGCACCCAAAACCCCCACACATTGGCCAAGCTCCTGGCTGAGGACGTCCTTCGCGTTCCCGCCGACAAGGTGCGTCTCATCACCCCCGATATGGGCGGTGCCTTCGGCCTCAGGGCCGGGATCTTTCCTGAGATGGCCCTTGTCCTGTGGGCTGCCAAAGCCGTCGGCCGCCCGGTGAAGTGGACGGGCACGCGCTCGGCCGCCCTCCTGGCCGACGATATGGGCCGTGACATGGTGATGGCGGCAGACCTTGCGCTGGACGAGGACGGCAACTTCCTCGCCCTGCGCGTTCAGTCCATCGCCTCCCTTGGGGCCTATACGTCAATGTTCGGGCCGATGCCGGCGTTCGGCAATCTCGGCGGCCTTGCGGGGGTCTATCGCACCCCGCTGATTGCAGCCTCGGTGCGGGCCGTCCACACCAACACGGTGCCCATTGCCCCTTATCGGGGTGCGGGCCGGCCGGAAGCGGTCACCATGATCGAGCTTGCCATTGATGCCGCCTCCCGCCAGTGCAGCTTCGACCGGCTGGACCTTCGCCGCCGCAACATAATTGCCCCAGGGTGCCTCCCCTACAAAACAGGCCTGTCCTACACCTACGATAGCGGCGACTTTCCGGCCGCCATGGCAAAGGCGGAAGCCCTTGCCCATGTGGCAGGCTTTCCCGAACGCCGCGAGGCCGCGGCCCAGCGTGGCAAACTGCGCGGCCTTGGGCTTGCCAACGCCATCGAAGCCTCCGCTGGTGCCCTTGACGAAGGGGCACGCCTCACCGTGGAGGCCGATGGGACGGCGACCCTCTACATCGGCGGCATCAACCACGGCCAAGGCCACGAGACGGTGCTGCGCCAGATCGTGTGCGAGGCCTTGGGCCTTGACCCCGACGCGGTAGAAATTGTGGCCGGCGACACCGCTGCCGTCCCCTACGGCGTCGGCTCCTTCGGCTCGCGCACGGCAGCCCTCGGCGGCTCTGCCACACTCATTGCCTGCCAACAGGTGGTCGAACAGGCAAGGGACGCAGCCGCCGGTGCGCTGGACGCTCCCCCTGACACGGTGGTCTTCGACGATGGCCGCTACTTTGCCAAAGGCACCAACAGGAGCCTGTCATTCCAAGAGGTGGCAGCGTCTGAAGGGGCCGGCCGCCTGTCCGCCGACATCCGCTTTGCCGCCGACAAGGGCCCCACATTTCCCAGCGGCACCCATGTGTGCGAGGTGGAGGTGGACGTGGCCACGGGCGCCCTCACCGTCCTGTCGTACGTGACGGTGAGCGACGTGGGCACGCTCCTCAACCCGATGCTTGTGGAAGGGCAGATCCATGGCGGTGTGGTGCAGGGCCTCGGCCAGGTGATTGGCGAACAGGTGGTCTACGACCCCGACACTGGCCAGCCGCTGACAGGCTCATTCATGGACTACCCCATGCCCCGCGCCGACGATGTGCCGTCCATCCATGCCCGCTTCGAGGGGCATCCGACGGCCAAGAACCCCCTCGGTGTCAAAGGCGCCGGGGAGGCCGGCACTGTGGGCGCACTCCCCGCAGGCCTTGCCGCCGTTGCCGATGCCCTCGCCCCCCTTGGCATCGATGGTGTCGATATGCCGGCCACCCCTTCGCGCCTGTGGGCCCTCATCAACGCCGCCAAACGCGGCGCTCACCAAGGAGACACCCGGTGAACGAGACGCAGCTGCGACAGGACATGGCCACCTTCGGCGCGTCCTTGTTCGCGCGGGGGTTTTCCGTCGGAACGGCCGGCAACATCTCTGTGCGGCTTGAGGATGGGATGCTGATCACGCCCACCAACTCCATTCTCGGCGCGCTCGACCCTCAGCGCATCTCCAAGGTGGACCCGAACGGCACCCATGTGGCGGGCGACAAACCCTCCAAGGAGATCTTCTTGCACCAGGCGGTGCTCGACACGCGGCCGGAGGCCGGCGCGGTGGTGCACCTTCACTCCACCTGGGCAACGGCCTTGTCGTGCCTGTCGGATATCGACCCTGACGATGCGGTCCCCCCGCTCACCCCTTACGTGGTCATGCGCGTGGGCAAGGTGAAATGCCTGCCTTACGTACGTCCGGGCGATCCGCGGGCGGGCGACCTCATCCGCGCGCTGAAAGGACGTTACGCGGCGGTGCTCCTTGGCAACCACGGGCCTGTGGTGGCTGGGAAGGACCTTTTGTCAGCCGTCTGTGCGGCCGAGGAGCTGGAGGAAACGGCAAAGCTCGTCTTTGCCCTTCGCGGTCTGCCGACACGCACGTTGGACGATGCGGCCGTTGCCGACCTTGGCGCGGTGTTCGGCGGTAAGCTTTGACGGCCACCGCCGTCAGCCCTGCCCTTTCTGCAAAAGGGCAATCAGTTCCTTAAACTTCTCGCGCTGATCGTCGACGTTGCCGCTGGCAATGGCCTCTTCGATGCAGTGGCCGGCATGGGTCTCAAGGATCAACCGTTCCACGGCCTTGAGGGCCGCGCGGACAGCTGCGGTCTGGGTCAAGATGTCGACGCAGTAGCGCTCTTCCTCCACCATGCGCGCCACACCACGCACCTGGCCTTCAAGGCGCGACAGGCGTTTCAGGACCGCGCTCTTGCCCTCATGCGTGACGTGCGCACTCTGGCGAGGCGACTGAAGCGCCGTGGACCCGTCGGCCACCCCTGATCCGTCCATGCCGTCATCACTCCATCGCTACTGGGCTACCTCTCTCTTAGAAGATGCGCTGCCACCGTCCGCTTAACAAGGCGCGTTGCGGTCACGCCTTGGACATTCAGCGCAGCGCCATCACCCGCAAGCGCAACGCATTGGTGATGACGCTGACAGAGGAGAGGCTCATGGCGAGCGCGGCAATCATCGGGCTCAAGGTGAGGCCGATGGCGGGGTAAAGCACCCCCGCCGCAATGGGCACGCCTACACCGTTATAGACGAACGCGAAGAAGAGGTTCTGGCGAATGTTGCGCGTGGTGGCGCGCGACAGCCTGCGCGCGTTGACGAGCGCCATCAGATCTCCCCGCACAAGGGTGACGCCTGCGCTCTCAATGGCAACGTCCGCCCCCGTACCCATGGCAACGCCAACGTCCGCTGCGGCAAGGGCCGGGGCATCGTTGACCCCGTCGCCGGCCATCGCCACCGTCGCGCCCTTTGCCTGGAGCGCGCGCACGGCGTCTTGCTTGCCTTCGGGCAGCACGTCGGCAATCACCTGATCGATGCCGAGGGAGGTTGCG
>JBCDCF010000535.1:0-3300 GCA_039182345.1 Pseudomonadota bacterium | reverse complement strand
GTTGATGGCAACCCCTTCGACGGACTTGTCGATCCGCTTCAAAAGGCCCGTGAGGACGCGGCCCGCACCCACCTCCAACGCTATGGAAATGCCGGCCGCCGCAAAGCCCGACGCTGTCTCGCGCCAGCGCACGCGCCCCGTCACCTGTTCCACAAGACTTTGCTTGATGGCGGCAGGATCGCTCAAGGAGGTCACAGAGACGTTGGCGACAAGGGGCACCTTGGGGGCGCTCAGCGTCACCGTTTCCAGCGCTTTGGCCATCGCCTCTGCCGCAGGCGCCATAAGGGCGGAGTGAAATGGGGCGCTGACGGGCAGCAACATGGGGCGGCGGGCGCCACGCTCGCGCGCAAGCTCCACAGCGCGGTCAACGGCCGCTTTGGTGCCTGAGACGACGCATTGGCCTGGGGCATTGTCGTTGGCAACGTCGCAGACCTCGCCCTCAGCCGCATCCGCAGCAACCGCGACAGCCGCATCAAGGTCCAGGCCAAGGAGTGCGGCCATCGCCCCCTCGCCGGCAGGAACGGCCGCCTGCATGGCTTCGCCGCGCAAGCGCAGGAGCCTCGCCGCATCAGCAACTCCAAGGGCACCGGCCGCAGCAAGGGCGGAGTATTCGCCAAGGGAGTGGCCTGCCACTAGCCTCGCTTCCGCCCAGCCGAACCCCTCAGCCTCAAGGGCGCGCATGGCGGCAAGGCTGACGGCCATTAGCGCGGGCTGTGCGTTGGCGGTCAGCGTCAGCGTGTCTTCAGGGCCCTCGAAGACGAGCGTCGACAGCGGCTCCGACAGTGCGTCGTCCACCTCTTCAAAGACGGCTTTGGCGGCCGGGAACGCATCGTAAAGTGCGCGGCCCATGCCCACCGACTGACTGCCTTGACCGGGAAATGTGAGTGCGAATGCCATGATGGATGCGACATGATAGAGCGCTGTAGAGCGCTGAGAAGAGCGCACACATCATCTGATATGCCGGCCCGTCAAGTGCCAGAGCGTCACAAAAACGACCAAGTGAGGTGGATCGTGCTTGATTTGGCGGCACAACCTGCACTATCTCAGCGCTCATTCCCGTTGGCCTGGGGCTGAACGGAGGGGTGCGTGTGCGCGCGTGCCAAGGCGGCAGAGCCTGTCCTCCCGTGTCCCTGCTCGCGAAGATCGGATGCCTCAGCGAGGCTTCGACGAGGCTTTGCGCCGGCGGGAATGCGGCGCGCCGACGATCGGCGCCAGGCAATGAGGACAGTTCATGCCTTTATACGAGACCGTGTTTTTGGTCCGACAGGACGTGTCGGGCCAACAGGTTGACGACCTTGTGGAACAGTACAAGGCCGTCCTGGCCGAGGGCGGCGGCTCCGTCGGCCGCGTGGAAAATTGGGGCCTGAAAACCCTTGCCTTCCGCATCAACAAGAACCGCAAGGCCCACTTCGCTCTGATGGACATCGACGCGCCGGCCACGGCCATCCAGGAGATGGAGCGTCAGATGCGCCTTAACGAGGACGTTTTGCGCACCCTCACCATCAAGGTGGACGAGCACGAAGACGGCCCCTCCGTGATGAAGCAAAAGCGCGACCGCGACGACAGGCGCCGGCGTGAGCGCGGCGACGGTGACCGGCCCGAGCGCGGCGACCGCGGCGACAGGCCTGACCGTGGCGACAGGCCCGACCGCGGCGATCGCCCCGAGCGTGCCGATCGGCCTGAGCGCACTGAGAAGGAGTTGTCGTAAATGGTCGATATCGCTCAGCTTCCCACGCGCCGCCCGTTCTTCCGCCGCCGCAAGACATGCCCATTCTCGGGCCCCAACGCTCCGCGGATCGACTATAAGGACGTCAAGCTCCTGCAGCGCTACGTGTCAGAACGCGGCAAGATCGTGCCTTCGCGCATCACCGCCGTGTCGGCCCGCAAGCAGCGTGAGTTGGCCAAGGCCATCAAACGCGCCCGCTTCCTCGGCCTCCTGCCTTACGTGATCAAGTAAGCCAGGGCCCCTTTTTCGCAGTCTGGGACCATCCCTAACCGCCCTCGCGCGGGACAGATTGGAGAGACCACATGGACGTTATCCTGCTTGAGCGGGTGCCAAAACTTGGCGACATGGGCGAAGAGGTGAAGGTGCGTGACGGCTTTGCGCGCAACTTTCTCCTGCCGCAGGGCAAGGCGCTGCGCGCTAATGCCGAAAACCGGGCGCGCTTTGAGTCCCAAAAGGCAGACCTTGAAGAGCGCAACAAAGAGCGCCGCGCCCTTGCCGAAGGGGCCGCGACCGCTCTTTCCGGCAAGTCGTTCGTGGCGATCCGCCAGGCCGGCCAGACGGGTCAGCTTTATGGTTCGGTGTCCACCCGCGACATCACCGAGGTGTTGGCGAGCGAAGGCTTCCGCATCGAGCGCCGGCAGGTGGACCTTTCGGTGCCCATTAAGACCATCGGGCTGCACCAAATTCAGCTCATCCTGCACCCTGAGGTGATCGTCCCTGTCACCATCAACGTGGCCCGCTCCACCGATGAGGCCGAGCGTCAGGCGGCCGGCGAAGATGTGCTCGCCCCCGAAGTGGACGACGACGAGGACGAGTTCGACGATGAGACGGAGGCCGCCGGCGACACTGAGGCATCAGAGGATGTCCCCGCCGAAGCGGTCCCCGGCGCAGAACAGCCTTACGTCTGACCAAATGAAGGCGAGCGGGGCTTTCAACGGTCCCGTTCGCGCCCACCACCGGCCCGCCGCCAGCGCATCTCCTGCCATCCTTTTGCCTCAGGCTTAGCCGGCAAAGGGGTTCGTGCGGCCCTGCATGGCCGCTCTCACACTCACAGGTCTTGACAGCCGACGCGTCCACATTGGACGTTTTGTCTCAGATCGATGTTGAGCTGATAGAGAGCGATGAACCGTCTCCTCGCTTCGCTTTTAAGGCGTGTGGTCCGCAAGGGCGATCTCACAATCACCGATGCCGGAGGAGTTCACCACCACTTCGGCGACGGTTCGGGCGACCCGGTCAGGATCACGCTTGCCGACAGGGATGTGGAAAAGGCCATCCTGCGCAATCCTGAGCTGACGCTGGGCGAAACCTACATGGAGGGGCGCTGGCAGGTGGCGGATGGCACGCTGGTGGGCCTTTTGACGCTGTTTCTCAACAACATCGGCGGGCGCTCCCCGTCTCGCTTCAGGCACCTGACGCGGCTCGTCACACGGCGCTGGGCGCAGCACAACACCCGCAAAGCCGCCAGGCGCAACGCCACCCACCACTACGACGTGGGCAATGACATCTATGCCCTCTTCCTAGACGAGGACTGGCAATATTCGTGCGCCTACTTCGCCGAGCCGGACCTGTCGCTG
>JBCDCF010000534.1:0-3303 GCA_039182345.1 Pseudomonadota bacterium | reverse complement strand
CTCACCGACAATGCGATGATCGGCATCAAGCCGCGCTTTGACGGCAGCGTCGGCGAAGGGGCCGCGGCGGGCTTTGACATCATCGCCCTCAACGCTGCCCGCCAGCGCACCATCGTGACGGGGGCGGAGTGGACGCTCACGCGCATTGAGCGGAACTTCCAATGGTACCGCCGCAACGACCGCTGGTTTTATGAATCGGTGGAGCGGCTGGAGCGGGTGGACAACGGCACCCTCGACATTCCCGCCGAAGGCACCGCATCCTTGTCCCTGCCGGTGACCTGGGGCCGCTACAGGCTTGAGGTGATCGACCCGCGCAACGGCGAGGTCGCCACCTCCATGGTGTTCTCTTCCGGTTGGGTGAACACGGCCGCCAACGCCGACACACCCGACGTTCTGGACGTTCACCTTGACAAGGAGAGCTACCAAAGCGGCGATACCGCCACCTTGCGCATCAGCCCCCGCTTTGCCGGCAAAGCCTTGGTGACGGTGCTGGCGGGCACGGTCCGCCACACGGAGTTTGTGGATGTGCCTGCGGACGGCGCCGCGGTTCCGATCACCGTGGATGCGGCCTGGGCCCCCGGCGCGTATGTGACGGCCACACTCTTCAGGCCCGCAGGCGCCGGCGACAGCCCCTTGCCCCAACGCGCCGTCGGCCTTGCCCATATGCAGGTGGACACGGCCAAAAAGCAGCTCACCGTCTCCATCGACGCGCCTGAGGTGGCAGCGCCCCGGCAGATCCTGTCCGTCCCGGTCACCGTGGATGGCCTTGCCGAGGGGGAAAGCGCCTACCTCACCGTTGCGGCGGTGGATGTGGGGATCCTCAATATCACAGGGTTCGAACCGCCTGACGTGGACGAGCACTATCTCGGCCAGCGCCGCCTCGGTGTGGAGCTGCGCGACATCTATGGCGATCTGATCGACGCCGGCAGTGCCGCACGGGGCCGCATCCGCACAGGTGGCGATGGCATCGACACAGGGTCGGAGGCGCTGCCGCCCACACAGGCGCCTGTCTCCCTCTTCACAGGGCTGATCACCACCGACGCCAACGGCGTTGCCACCGCCAACTTCGATGTGCCGGCCTTCAACGGCACGCTGCGGCTGATGGCCATTGCCTGGACCGACACCAAGGTGGGCGATGCCAGCACTGATGCCATCGTCCGTGACCCTGTGGTGGTGGCAGGCACGCTGCCGCGCTTCCTTGCGCCTGGCGATGCCACACGCATGCGCTTTGACATCCACAATGTGAGCCATCAGGCAGGCGAGTACGCCCTTTCCGTTGCTGCCATGGGGCCGCTTTCCATCGACCGGCGGGCCGAATCCATCACCCTTGCGACGGACCAGAGAGCCTCCATCGAGCTTCCCGTCGCCGCCACAGGCGTCGGCGAGGCGACCATTGTCGCGACCCTTACAGGCCCCGGCAATCTGTCATTGTCGCAGGACTTTACACTGGTGGTGCGTCCTGCCGCGGCGGAGGTTTCCGACCGCAGGCTCGTCGCCCTGTCGCCAGGGGAAAGCACGACGCTGAGCGATGCGATCCTCGATGGCTTCGACAATGATGCCACCGTCACCCTGTCGGTGGGCGATGGCGTGACGGACGTTGCCGGCCTCATCCAGATGCTGAACCGCTTTCCCTATGGATGCGCCGAGCAGACGGTGAGCCGCGCCCTCCCCCTTCTTTATCTCAACACCGTTGCCGCCGACGCGGGGCTGAAGGGCGACACCACCATCCCCGAGAGGATCGACAAGGCCATCGAGCGCGTTCTTGCCTATCAGAGCGCTTCGGGCGGTTTCGGCCTGTGGTCGCCAGGCTATGACTTGTGGCTGACATCCTACGTGATGGACTTTCTGACCCGCGCGCGGGAGGCCGGCCACACCGTCCCCGCCATCGCGTTCGACGCAGGGCTCGACCGCCTTCAGTCGGTCCTCTCTTATGTGGGCAATCTTGAGGGTGAGCGGGGGTCGGAGATTGCCTACGCCACCTACGTTCTTGCCCGCAACGGCAGGGCTGCCATCGGGGACCTGCGCTACTTTGCCGAAGAAAAGCTGGACGACTTCGGGTCGCCGCTGGCGCGGGCTCAGCTTGCCGCCAGCCTCGCATTTGCGGGAGATCTTCCCCTTGCCGACAGCCTCTTCCGCAACGCCCTTGCGGCAGGGCCGGCAACGCCCCGCCCCATGCGCACCGACTTCGGCACCGGCCTGCGCGATGCCGCCGCCATCCTCACCCTTGCCGCCGAAAGCCGGGTGGGTGAGCGCACGGTGGACGCCCTCTTCGACACCTTGTCGGAGGCAAAGGACGAAGCGGAGGGCCGGGCCTTCTCCACCCAGGAGGCGGCCTGGCTGCTGTTGAGCGCCAACGCCACCCAGACCGACGGCACGGCCATCACCGTCGCGGGAGAGACGCTCACCTCACCCCTGTCGCGCGCCGTCGGCACCGATCAGCTGGCGGGCGGCCTTGTGGTGCGCAATGACGGCAGCCAGGTGCTGAGCGTTGCCACCACCGTCACAGGCACGCCCCTTGAGCCCCTGCCCCCTGTGGAAAGCGGTCTCACCATCGAGCGCACCTACCACACCCTCGACGGCGAGGAGGTGCAGCCCGACCAGGTGCGCCAGAACGACCGGCTCCTCGTCCGCCTGACGGTGACGAAGATTGCCGAAGCGCCCATGCGCATTCTCCTGACCGACCTCCTCCCCGCAGGGTTCGAGATTGAAAATCCTGCGCTGGTGGGTCAGGGAGCGGTGGCCTCCTTTCCGCTCTCCCAGTCCGGCCAGTTCCCCGAACACACCGAGTTCAGGGACGACCGGTTTGCCGCTGCGTGGACCCTGTCCCAAGGGGCGACGGGCAACCCGATGATGGTGACCTACATGGTCCGCGCCGTCTCGCCTGGAACGTTTGCCCATCCCGCCGCGGAGGTGAGCGACATGTACCAGCCGCGCTATGTGGCAAGGACGGCGTCAAGCTTTGTCGCCGTGGTGCCCACCCGTTAAGCCGATGCCCGCCTTGGCGGGCCGCAGGTCATGACACAGACACGCCACCATCCCCGCCCCTTCAAAAAGGGGCGGGAGATACCCCCCAAGGGGTGGAGCGGGAGCCCTTTGCGCCCCGTCTCGCCGGTGTGGGAGCGCGCCTTCGCCCTTGCCGCCTTCCTGGTGGTTGCCGGCGCCTTCGGCCTCAGCGCCCTTGATCGCCACCACCCGCCGCCCATGGAAAGGGCCGCCCCGTCCACGGTGGTGGTGGACCGGAACGGTGCGCTGTTGCGGGCCTTCACGGACCCCAACGGCCGCTGGCGCCTCCCGGTCACGGTG
>JBCDCF010000533.1:0-3303 GCA_039182345.1 Pseudomonadota bacterium | reverse complement strand
GTGAGGAAATCCGCAGACCTTGTGGAGTTCTTGATGTTTTCCAGCGCCCCCAGCTTGCGCTCCTGGTGGTAGCTGTCGAGGAGGCGTTCGTCCGCTTTCCCGCCAATCACCAGCGCCAGCTTCCAGGCAAGATTGTCCGTGTCCTGGATGCCGCCATTGGCCCCGCGCGCTCCGAAGGGGGACACCTGGTGGGCCGAATCGCCTGCAAAAAACACCCTGCCGTGGCGATAGTCCTGC
Organism: Pseudomonadota bacterium; assembly: GCA_039182345.1. Classification (GTDB taxonomy): domain Bacteria; phylum Pseudomonadota; class Alphaproteobacteria; order Rhizobiales; family Amorphaceae; genus Acuticoccus. The sequence goes on along the minus strand of JBCDCF010000533.1, from coordinate 3,066 downwards.
ATGGTGCAGCAGCGGAAGGTGTAGATGGAGGTCCAGACGATCTCAAAGGGGATGTCAGGGCCGATCATGGCGCGCACCCGGGCCTTCACCTTGTCGTCGGCAAGTTCTGCCTGGCGGTCGATGTCCCAGCCCAACTGAAAGTCGAGCCGCCACACATCGTCGGGCTGTTTGTGCATCAGCGCCGTCTCGCCGCGGTTGAAGGGCGGGTCGAACCAGAAGCGACGCTCGGTGGGAAAGTCGGCCTTCATCTTGATATCGGCGATCAAGAAATTGTCCTGGAAGACGCGGCCTTCAAAGCCGAGCCCCATCATCTCGCGGATGGAGGAGTTGGCGCCGTCCGTTGCCACCACCCATCCAGCCTCAGCGCGGTAGGGACCGTCAGGGGTGTCGATCTGAAGGGCGATGTGGTCGTCCTTCTCCTCAAGGGCCGTGACCCTGTTTTGCCCGCGGATCTCGATGGGGGCGCCCGCGTCCTGCTGGCGGCGAATCTCGTCCACCAGGAACTTCTCGAAATAGGGTTGCTGCAGGTTGATGAAGGCCGGGCGCTTGTGGCCGTCCTCAGGCAACAGGTTGAAGCTGTAGATCTCGTGCTCGTCCCTGAAGACGCGGCCGAAATTCCACACCACACCCTTGTCCACCATCGGCTCGCCCGCCCCAAGACGGTCGCAAATCTCCAGCGTTCGCTTGGAAAAGCAGATGGCGCGGGAGCCCATGCCGACGCCATCATGGTCGTCCAGCACCACCGTTTCGATGCCTTTGCGGCCAAGGTCGAGGGCCAGGGCCATGCCGATGGGCCCGCCGCCCACAATCACCACAGGGTGGCGCTTTTGAACGTCCTGATCGGGCGAGCGGACGTAAGGGTACAGCCTGAAAGCGGTTTGGTAGCGCGCTGCGAACATCACCATCCTCCCGTTGTCCGTAAAGGGTCAGCTTTGCAAGGCGTCCCACATGGCTTTGTCGCGCGCGGCGGTCCAAATCCGCGGCGTGTCGATGCCGCGGGCCTCGTCGAACGCACGGGCGACATTGAAAGGCAGGCAGTGCTCGTAGATGGCGTAGTCGCCGAATTTGGCGTCGCAGGCCTCGCGCACCGCCTCCCACGCCTCCTTCAAGGTGCCGCCGGCAAGGGCCACGCGGGCGGCGGGGCGATAGGTGGAGCGCACGAAGTCCGCCGTGCTCGTCAGCGCGGCGTTGACCTTGTCGCGCCCCACCAGTGCATCGCCCCTGCCAGGTGCAATGGCGTCGAGGTCGAACGCCTCGATGGTCTTCAGCGTAAGAGGCCAGTCATGGAAGTGACCGTCACCGCAGTAGCAGGCGGAGTGGTATTCAACGATGTCACCGGTAAACATCACGTTTTGATCGGGCACATGAATGACGATATCGCCGGCCGTGTGCGCCCGCCCCACCTGCATGAGGTCCACACGGCGCTTGCCGAGGTAAACCGACATGCGGCCTGTGAAGGTGGTGGTGGGCCAGGTGAGCCCCGGGATCTCCTCATGCCCTTCAAACAGGCGCGGAAAACGGTCGAACTCGCTCTCCCAGTCTTCCTGGCCGCGCTCCACCACCATGGCGCGGGCAGCGTCCGACATGAGGATCTGGCCCGCGCCGTAGGCGGAGGCACCGAGGACGCGCACGGCGTGATAGTGGGTCAACACCAGGTGCGTGATGGGCTTGTCGGTGACCTCGCGCACCTTTTCGATGACTTTGCGCGCCAGGCGGGGGGTGGCCTGGGCCTCCACAATCATCACTGCATCATCGCCGATGATGACGCCCGAGTTGGGGTCGCCCTCGGCGGTGAACGCCCACAGTCCCTCACCCACTTCGGTGAAGCTGATGGTCTTCTCCGCCATATCGGCCTGCGATGCGAAGGCCTTGGCCATAGATTCGCTCCCTGATGTCGTGTTCTTCTTGGGCCACAGAAGGCCCTGTGCGTTGCGCGCGCCTCAGATTCGGTTACATATGTGACTGTCACTTATGTAACTATCAAGCGCGGATGGGACTGACACTCGACAGCTTTCTGCCGTACCGCCTGAACCGCCTGTCAGAGGCGGTGAGCAATGAGATGCGCCCAGTGTACCGTGACGCCCACGGCCTCAACAGGCCCGAATGGCGCGTGCTTGTGGCGCTGGCCGATATTGGACCTGCCACAGCAAAGGCCATCGGCGCCCACAGCGCACAACACAAGACGAAGGTGAGCAGGGCCGTCCAGGCGCTGGAGTCGCGCCGCTGGCTGACCCGCACGGTCGACCCTAAGGATCGCCGTTCGGAGAGCCTTGCCCTGACGCCGGCGGGACAGCGTGCCTATGGTTCTCTGGTGGCGCCCATGCGCGCGCGGGAGGACGACATTCTCGCCCGCCTCAGCCAGGCCGACCGCCGGGCCTTGGAGCGCGCCCTCGCTGCGCTGGAAACCGCCATGGCCATCGAACGCGATCACTGACGCAGACCCGTGTGCTCAAAAGGGCTGACAGCTTACCTCGGCCCGCTGCACCCGGCCGGGGCCGGCGGACGCGCGGTGACGAGCGCTGACGTCTACACCAATGGTGAGGGCCGCGAACCCTTTGCGGGCCACGCCGACCCGCAAAGCCTCTAAGCGGTGTAGGTCACCGCTTTGACCGCATCAATGACCTCGGCAACGCTGGGCAGGGCCAGCTTTTCAAGGTTGGCCGCATAGGGCATCGGAACGTCCTTGCCTGTAACGCGCAGGACCGGGGCATCCAGGTGGTCAAACGCCTTTTCCATCAGCTGGTAACCGATTTCCGAGGAGATAGAGCAGGTGGGGAAGGCCTCCTCCACCGTCACGCACCGGTTGGTCTTGGCGACGGAGCCGACCACTGTGTCGATGTCGAGAGGGCGCAGGGTGCGAAGGTTGATGACCTCTGCGCTGATCCCCATTTCGGCAAGCTCCTCGGCCGCCTTCATGGCGTAGGTCATGCCGATGCCGAAGGAGACGATGGTCACATCCGTGCCGCTGCGCTCCACCTTCGCCTTGCCGATGGGAAGGATGAAGTCGTCAATGGCAGGCACATCGAAGCTGTGGCCGTAAAGGATTTCGTTTTCCAGAAAAACGAC
>JBCDCF010000532.1:0-3304 GCA_039182345.1 Pseudomonadota bacterium | reverse complement strand
TTGAGACGGTGAGGGGGCGCGCTGGTGGCATCCGCCTTGCCCGGGAGGCTGAGAGCATTGGCGTTGGAGAAGTGGTGCGCGCCACGGAAGAGCGCTTCGCGATGGCGGAGTGCTTCGAGCACCCTGACGCACCGTGTCCGCTGGTCGGCGCCTGCGGCCTACAGTCGCTTTGGGACGAGGCGTTGGGGGCATTCTTGGGCACCCTTGACCGCTACACCATTGCCGATCTTGTCGCCTCGAAAGGCATCTACAACCGCCTTGGGCTGACGCCGGCCTAAGCGGCCCTGTTACCGGGGGAGGTGATCAGCGCGCGAAAGAGGTCGTTCGCTTCGGCCTCAAAGCGCTCCCCAGCGTCCGGCGCAGTTGGTGCCACAGCCTTCGCCTCTGCGAATTCGGCAACTGCAAACCGTTCCAACGCGTCGATCCGCGGCATCACCCCCATTTCTTTGGTGATGCGCTTTTTCTCCAGCAATTGGTTGATTGGGTCAGTGAGATCGCGCGGAAGGTCCACCGCTTCCATCAGCGCGCGAAAGTTCATGGGCGGGATGATGTCTGGATGCATCCGCACCCACCGCAAGGCAAGGGCCGGGCGCAGAAGGTAGAAATACTTCTTCAGCGCGACCTCTTCGCGGCTGCCGAAGCGGGTGCGAAATGTGTTCTCGCCAAGGCCCACATAGTGGTGCAGGCAGGCGCGGTTGTGGGCGATGGTCTTGGAAAACTGGATCAGCCGGTCGCATGTCGGCCCATCCCAGATGTAGCGGATGGGGCTCGACAGCCACTCAAGCAGCACAGGGTTTGGTTTGAGGATGAGGCCCAGCGCCTTCTTCAGGTCCCAGCCATTGATGTCGAGGTCACCCTCCAAAGGCAGCTCCACCACATCGCGGCCAGGGGTGATGGACAGGTACCACTCCACCGGCCGGGTGTAGACGAAGCGCACATCATAGTCGCTGTCGGGGGAGGGGAAGCCCCAGGCGCGGCTGCCCGACTCCACCGCGAACACAATGGTGATCCCCTCGCGGGCTTGGAGGGCATCGAGCTTTTCACAGATGGTCCGGCGCATGGCATCCGGAACATCGGCGGGCTGGTGTTTGGGTTGCACGCGATCCTCACCATGGCCCCTTAGGCCAAGGGGCGATGTTCAGTGAGGTTGGTGTAGCACGACGGCGAACCCGCTCACAGCGCAGACGGCCGGTCGGATGGATGCCTTGGCCGGACGCGCACAGGCGAGCCCGGCGGGCGGTCGCGATGCTGGATTAAGCCGCTTGGGCGGGCTCTTCCTCAACGCCTGTGAAGCGCATGCCCAACGCCTGGAGATAAAGGTCCAGCACGGCCTCTTCTTCCATGCGCTCATTGGGCTCTTGTTTGCGCAGGCGGATCACCTGGCGCAGGATTTTGGCATCAAAGCCGTTGGCTTTCGCTTCCGCGTACACGTCCTTCACGTCGTCGGCGATTGCCTTTTTCTCTTCTTCCAAGCGCTCGATCCGCTCGATAATTGCGCGCAATTGGTCGCCCGCCACACCACCATTGACCATCGAAGGCCTCCTCAACATGAACGCCCGATTGTGTGCCCTCAGCGCCGACGCAATCAATGGCGCGGCGCCCTCTGCGGCCACTCATCCAGAGCTACTGCGCCACGCTGTGAACAAGCGGTGAATCCGTTAGGGACAACTCGCCTGTTGCACAGTCCGGTGGCTGCCAATGGCCTTAGTGAAAGGTCACATCCACGACGCCCGACATGGATTTGATGGCGCTCGCCACCGATCGCGTCACCCTGCGCGGCGAGGCAAGGGGGACCGACACCTCACGCCCGCCCCCAGCAACCATGGCGATGAAAGTGACGGTGCAATTGCCGTCCCCTTCAATCAGCTTGTCGATGGAGGACAGGCACTCGCCACTGTCCAAAAACACCGTCAGCTTGGTGTTGGCCTTGGCCGCCAGTTTCTCTAACGGTTCAACGTGTTGAATGCGCACGGCAAGACCTTCCTCACGCTCCTGCGCAGTGACGCTGAGGAGGAGGCAACGGCCAGGCTCCAATAGGTCGCGCTGGGCCTCGAGCGTGTCCTGGAAGGCAACGGCCTCGAATTGGCCGCTGGCATCAGACATGTTGATGACGCCGATGCGCCCGCCGGAGCGCGTTCGCCTCTCCTGCCGCGAGATGACGACGCCGGCAAGGCGCGCCGCCTCGCCCCGCCGCGGGTTTTCCGAGAACGCGCGCCATTGGGGCACGTTGCCGACCTTCAGCGTCTCGGCAAAGTCGTCCAGCGGGTGGGCGGAGAGATAAAAGCCCACGGCATCGTGTTCCCGCTGAAGGCGTTCGGCTGGGGTCCACTGGATGCCTGTGGGAAGGCGGATATCGTCGGCCTGGGCTGCGCCGAAAAAGTCTGTCTGGCCAACGGCTTGTCCGTTGGTGACGCGGTTTGCAATGCCAAGGATGTGCTCGATCCCGCCGGCAAGGGCACCCCTGTCCGGCACCCAATCATCAAAGGTGCCTGCGGCAATCAACGCCTCCAGCGCGCGCTTTGGCGCCACTTTCGGGTCAAGGCGGCTTGCAAAGTCCGACAGGCCTTTGAACGGGGCCTTCGCACGCTCGGTCTCAATGTGCTCCACAAGCGGGCGGCCGACGCCCTTCACGGCGGCAAGGCCGTAGACGATGGCCCCGTCCTTGACGCTGAACTCTGCATCGGAGTCGGCAATGGAGGGCGGGCGCAAGGTGAGGCCCATGCGCTGGGCTTCGGCGCGAAAGTCGGCCAGCTTGTCGGTGTTGCCCATGTCGAGCGTCATGGAGGCGGCTAGGAACTCGCGCGGGTGGTTCGCCTTGAGGTAAGCCGTGTGGTAGGCGATCAGCGCATAGGCGGCCGCGTGGGATTTGTTGAAGCCGTAGTTGGCGAACTTTGCCACAAGGTCGAAGATGTGGTTGGCGTGCGCCGCCTTGGTGCCCCGCTCCACCGCGCCGTTAACGAACCTGTCCCTCTGGACGGCCATCTCGGCGGCAATCTTCTTGCCCATGGCGCGGCGCAAAAGGTCGGCCTCGCCCAAGGAGTAGCCTGACAGGACCTGTGCAATCTGCATCACCTGTTCTTGGTAGATGATGATGCCGTAGGTCTCTTTGAGGATCGGCTCCAGAAGCGGGTGCAGATAGTCGGGCTCTTCCAGCCCATGCTTGCGCTTGTTGTAGCTGGGGATGTTGTCCATCGGCCCGGGGCGGTAGAGGGCGACGAGGGCGATGATGTCCTCAAACCGGTCAGGTTTCATGCCCACAAGGGCCTTGCGCATGCCCGCGCTTTCCAACTGGAACACCCCTGCA